>JAABRT010000026.1 GCA_011390805.1 Gemmatimonas sp.
CGCCCAGCTTGAAGCCCTGAGTCCATTGGCCACACTTGCTCGCGGCTACGCGGTAGCGCGCACGCCAGAGGGCGCTACTTTGTCGGAGCGGGGGGCGTTTGTCCCCGGCTCGCCGTTTGAGCTGTGGCTGCGTGATGGTATTGTGTCGGCTACGGCTGGCGCGTCCCGTCCACGTCCTGACTTTCCCGCGAACGACTCAGTATCTGACGTGGAGCGCACATGAGCTTTGAAGAAGATGTGATGCGACTGGAATCGATTGTGCGCGACCTTGATCGTGATGACCTCGATCTGGATCGGGCGCTGCGTTTGTTCGAGGAAGGCATCGCACGTTTGCGTTCCGCCTCGGCGGCACTCACCGAAGCCAACGGGCGTGTACAGGAGCTCGTGGCGGCGGCCGATGGATCTTTTGCACTGACCGACCGTGACAACTGAGCAACTTGTGCGGCCGTCTGCGCTGGCCAGCGCTCCTACTCCCATGCCGTCAGCCAACCGTTTTTCGGATGACCGGCTCGCGGTGCAGCGTGCGCTAGACGCGTTCTGTGCCCGCTGGCTTACGGAGGTCGCGCCGCGGACGGCCGAAGCCGTTCGATACGCGCTGCTGGGTGAAGGCAAACGATTGCGCGCCATCCTGCTGCTCGAAGCCAGCCGCGCGTGCGGTGGTCCCGCCGATGCCTACGAGCTCGCGGCGGCTGTTGAAGTGGTGCACGCGTATTCGCTCGTGCATGACGATCTGCCCTGCATGGATGACGACGATGTGCGTCGTGGCCGCCCTACCGTGCACCGCGTGTACGGCGTGCCGGTGGCGACGGCGGCGGGACTGGCCATGGTACCGCTGGCGGCGCGCAGCGCCTATCGCGCCGCGCTGGAGTTGGGGCTGTCGACGTCGGAGGCGGGCGACGTGGTGCGCACGCTCATGGATGCCTCCGGTGCGAGCGGCATGATCGGTGGACAGCTGCTTGATCTTGAGGCCGAAGGTGTCGCGCTGCCGCTCGACGCCATGGAAAGGGTGCACCGGCTGAAAACCGGCGCACTCATTGCGGCGTCGGTTACCCTTGGTGCACAGGCCGCCCGGGCCAGTGCACAGCGACGCGCCGCACTGGCACATTACGGGGCCGCGATCGGTCTCGCGTTTCAGATCGCCGACGACGTGCTTGACGTTACGGCGACCACCGATGAACTCGGGAAAACGGCCGGCCGCGATCTGGCGCTGGCCAAAAGCACCTATCCGGCGCTGCTCGGTGTAGAGGGAGCGATCGAGCGCGCCACGGCGTTAATCAACGAAGCATGCGAGACACTCGCCGCGGAGGGGTTGCTGACTCCTACGCTCGAGCAGCTGGCGCGGTACATCGTCGAGCGACGGAACTGACGGTCTCGTCCGACCGCCCTCCGCCCCCGACAACTCTAACTCGAACTGCCATGTCCATCCTCGATAAGATCAAGTCTCCTGCCGACCTGCGCGGACTTTCCCGCGATGAACTGCGTGCTGTCGCCGATGAAATGCGTGCGCGACTGATCGACGTCTGTTCAGACACTGGTGGACACATCGGAGCAGGACTGGGCGTGGTCGAGCTGACGATCGCGTTGCACACCGTGTTCAACACACCGCGCGATTTGCTGGTGTGGGACGTGGGGCACCAAGGCTATCCGCACAAGCTGCTCACCGGTCGCAATGATCGTCTCGAAACGCTGCGTCAGGAAAACGGTCTCAGCGGCTTCCTCAAGCGCAGCGAAAGCGAATACGACACCTTTGGCGCGGGACACGCGGCGACTGCAATTTCCGCCGCCGTCGGTATGGCGGCCGGTCGCGATATGCGTGGCGAGGATTTCAAGGTCGCGGCGATTCTTGGCGATGGCGCGCTGTCATCTGGGTTGTCGTATGAAGGACTCAACAACGCCGGTCACTCCGACCGCGATCTGATTGTGGTGCTCAATGACAACGAGATGTCCATTGCGCCCAACGTTGGTGCGATGCACAAGTATCTGCTGTCGGTGCAGCGCAATCCGTTGTACAACCGCCTGCGCTCCAAGATCGGTGACCTGGTTGATTCGGCACCGTCGCCGTTTACCGGTGTGAGCACGCTGGTGCGCAAATGGGAAGAGAGCGTCAAGTCGTTTCTCACGCCCGGCGTGCTGTTTGAGGAGTTGGGCTTCCGCTACTTCGGACCGGTGGATGGTCACGACATGGACGCGCTCGTGGAAACACTCAGCGCGGTGCGTGATTTCAAGGGACCACGCCTGGTGCATGTGATTACGCAAAAGGGCAAAGGCTTTCCGGCTGGTGAGCATGGTGAAAAGTGGCACGCGTTGCCGCCCGGACATGATCCGGCCACCGGCAAGCAGCGCGCAGCAGCCAAGGCGGGCAATCCCAACTACACCGCCGTATTCAGCAAGGGACTGGTGGAGCTTGGCGAGGAGGTCGACAATCTCGCCGTGATCACCGCTGCCATGCCCGGCGGTACGGGCACGGGCGCGTTCGGCAAAGCGTACCCCAAGCGCTTCTTTGATGTAGGCATCGCCGAAGGCCATGCCGTCACGTTTGCTGCTGGTCTGGCCACACAGGGCATCAAGCCTGTAGTTGCGATTTACTCCACGTTCCTGCAGCGCGGCTTCGACAACATCGTGCATGACGTAGCCATTCAGCACTTGCCGGTAACGTTCTGCATGGACCGCGCGGGACTCGTTGGTGAAGACGGCGAAACACATGCCGGCCTGTATGACATTGCCTACATGCTGGCGGTGCCCGGCATGACCGTGACCGCGCCACGCAACGGCGCTGAGATGCTGGGGCTGTTGCGCGCGGGTGTCGAACATGATGGTCCGTTGTGTGTGCGTTATCCGCGCGATCTCTCCCCCGATGTGCCGCCGGCCATGAAGGACATTCCAGCCGTGCCGTACGCGACGTGGGAAGTACCGCGTCACGGTCGTGAGCTGGCCGTGCTGGCGGTTGGCACCATGGTGGAAATCGCACTCGAAGCCGCCGAGCAGCTGGCGGCCGATGGCTTTGACATCACGGTGGTGAACTGCCGCTATCTCAAGCCGTACGACGAAGTCACGCTCAACGCGATTCTCTCTGATCACTCCATGGTGCTCACGCTTGAAGAGGGCACGGTGATCAACGGGTTTGGTGCGTTCATGAGCTCCACAATCCGTCGTCTGGCACCGCAGGTGCGTGTGTCGGTGCACGGCGTGCCTGATCGTATCGTGTACGCCGCGTCGCGTGCCCGTCAGCTGGCGCAATGCGGACTTGACGTCGCGGGCGTGGTAGAACGCGTTCGTGCACTGCACGAGTCCGAAGCGCTGGCCGGCTGATGCGCATCGGTGTCATTGGTCATCGCGGGTACGCCGGGTTGCCTGGTGTGCTCGGTGCATTGCTCGACATGGCGCCTGCACTTGGCGCCACGCTGGCATTTGAAGAAGAACTTCACGAGATCGCCGAAGACGGCGAAGCACTCGAAGGACCAGAGACACTCGATCTGCTGCTCACGCTGGGCGGTGACGGTACGCTGTTGCGTGGTGCGCGCTATCTGTCGGGGCGGGACATCCCGATTCTCGGAGTAAACCTAGGGCGCCTGGGCTTTCTTACCTCGTGCGGCGGCGACGAGTTTGAAGATGCGTTGCGTTTGTGGTCACGCGGCGAGTTCATGGCCGAAAATCGCATGACGCTTGAGGCGCGCGCCTACGGCGTGGACGATGAACCGCGCGGACACTGGCGTTGCCTCAACGATGTCGTTCTCCACAAAGGTGGATTCGCGCGCGTCGTGCGCTTTGGTGTGCATGTAGACGGCGAACCCATCGGTGCCTTGGGAGCTGATGGCGTGGTGATTTCCACGCCGACTGGATCAACCGGCTACAGCCTGTCTGCGGGCGGGCCGGTGGTTGTGCCTACCGTTGAATCCATCATCGTGACGCCCGTGTCTCCGCACACGCTGGCCATGCGTCCGTTGGTCCTGCCACCGGATGTTGAAGTTGCGGTGCGTGCAGAAGATGGGCCGGAGGGACTTTTGGTAACGGTAGACGGGCAGGTGGGCACTACGTTTACCGCTGGAGAAACACTCCGCATCCGTCGAGCTCCCACCCCGGTTCGCATTGTCCGCTTCCCTGGCACCTCGTTCTTCGTGCGTCTGCGCCACAAGCTTGGGTGGGGCGGTCTTACCGAGCGCGACGGCGTCGTCGCACCGGTGTAACGGGCCGCGCGGCGTGCTCCTTGAGCTTCGCCTGCGCAACGTCGCCGTCATTGAATCGGTAACGCTGCCACTGGCCTCGGGTTTGAATGTGCTCACCGGCGAAACCGGCGCGGGCAAATCGTTGATTGTCGGCTCGCTTGGCCTCCTGCTGGGAGAGCGCGCAGCGGCCGACCGCATTCGCGCCGGTGCAGACAAGGCGGTGGTTGAAGCTACGTTCGACACATCCGCGCGACCCGAGTTGCGCGACTGGCTCGACGAACGCGGGATCGAAGCCGACGAGCACACGCTCACACTCAAACGCGAAGTGTCAGCCGCCGGACGCAGCAGGGCGTGGGTGAACGGCTCTTCGGTCACGATTGGTGTACTGCGTGAATTGGGTGCGATGCTGGTTGTGGTGTACGGTCAGCACGAGGCGCAGCAGTTGCTCGACGCATCAGCGCAGCGCGATGTGCTCGACGCATTTGCCGAGGCGCAGGACGACGCGGCCCTGGTGGGCGCAGCACACGCGCGTGTGCTGGCAGCGAAGCAGGAACTCGATGCGCTTGACGATCGCCGGCAAGCCGCGCAGCAGCGGGCTGATTATCTGCGATTCCTCGTGCACGAGATTGAATCGGCTGCCGTAAAACCGGGCGATGACGAGGCGGTTGAAGCCGAACATCGTCGTCTGGCACACGCCGAGGAACTGCGCAGCAGTGCATCGCAGGCGGCTGACATTCTCAGTGGCGAAAACATGTCAGTGTTGGCGCAGCTGGATACCGTGCGACGCGCGCTCATCAGTTTGCAGCGCATTGATTCCGATCTTGAACGGTTGCAGCCAGCCTTTGACGGCGCGTACTTCGCGCTCGATGAGTTGTCGCGCGAGTTGGCCAACTATGCCGAAGCTGTAGACGCCGATCCCCGCAGGCTTCAGGAAGTCGATGCGCGTCGCGCCGTGTTGCATCAGCTGGTGCGGAAATACGGTCCTGAAATCAGTGATGTGCTCGCAACCCTGGAAAGCAGTCGTACCGAACTCGCGTTGGTAGACGACGCCGACGACGCCAGGCGACGTGTCGAACTGAAGTTGCGCAATGCTGAGGATGAGCGAGCAAAGGGTGCGCGCTCACTCTCCGCCAAGCGCAAGAAAGCCGCCGGCACGCTGGCGCGTTCCGTCACGGCACTTCTGCCTGAGCTTGGTATGCCCGGCGGCATGTTTGCGGTGCGACTTGCCGCGTTGCCGGAAACGGGTGGCTTTGGTGCCGAGCAGGTGCAGTTTGTCGCAGCGCTGAACAAAGGAATGAGCGAAGGTCCGCTCGATCGTGTGGCCAGCGGCGGCGAGCTCTCACGTGTGATGTTGGCGCTCAGCACCGTGCTGGTGCGCGTACAGCGGGTTCCAACGCTCGTGTTCGATGAGGTGGACGCCGGGGTAGGCGGCGCAGTTGCGTGGCAGGTGGGGGCACTCATGCGCACGGTGGCCGCACATCATCAGGTGCTGGCGATATCACACCTCGCGCAGATCGCCGCCAGTGCGCATCATCACGTCGTGATTCGCAAGAACGCAAACGCGACAGGAGGTCTCACCACCGCCGATACGCACATTGTCTCCGACAACGATCGCGTCATCGAACTCTCACGCATGCTCGGCGGTGACGCGGAGCGTGAGGTGAGTCGGGCGCACGCCCGGGAAATGCTTGAGCGGGGGCAGTCCGCCAAGCTTAACGAAGCGTAGTCGGGTTAGCGCGGACCGCGCGCGGCGTGTATCAGCGCGCGGCGTGTATCAGCGCGCGGCGTGTATCAGCGTCGCGGAAAGCGCGGAAACACGCGCAGTTCCAGCCGGTCGCGCGAGAGCGACGGCACGGTGACGCCTGATGCAGTGAGTGCCACATCGTGGGCAAAGTGAACCTCTACTGCAAACTTGGACTGCCCGCGCGCGTACGCCGCCAACGTGGAATACGTAACGCCCAGCGAACCGAACTGCACCGTGCCTGAAGGCGACGTGTAGGCCTCACCACCGTCGAGCGGCTCGTAGCGGTCGGCGCCGATGGAGCGCACCATCCAGAGTGCGGACACACCGAACTTGTCGCCAAGATTCAGTCGGGGCGCGATTTCCAGATCAAAACGCTGCCCGAGCTTGCGTGACGCTGCCTGCGGGCGGCCCACAAAAAACAGGTCGGTGAATCCGGCACCCGGAAGTCGCACTACGGCTTCATCGGCCAGTGGCGTAGTGCCGCGCAGCGTTGCCGATACCCACGCACGCTGCTTCCAAACGGCATCACCCGTAATGCGGAACAACAGCGCGTTTACTCCGTCGCCGGTGGCCAGTGCAAACGGTTCATTGGACTGGGCGCTGCTGGCCGTTCCAAAGCGCCAGCCACCGGACGCCAGTACACGAAAGCCTGATGTTGTAGTGGAGAGACGGGCGATCTGGTCCCCCCCCCAGGTGTCGAACAGCAGCACGCGCGCTTCAATGTCCACGTCTCCCATGCCGGCGCGGAAGGCGCGGTCGAGGGTGTCGGCGTTCACTCCAAACGCTGAATCCTGCGCCAGCTCCTGCAGTCCTGCCGATCCGTATACACGCGTTGGTCCAAGCGGACCCGATTCGGGGATCGTGGTAGTGAAGTAGCGCGCAAAGTCGGTGCGCAACGCGGCCAGCGCGTCGGCAATGGCCTCATGCGCACTGCTTGATTGCACCGGAACAACCGGAGCGCCGGGGTATGTGCCATCGCCGTACACTTCACGCCACGCGGTGCGGAACGCTTCGGCGCGCGCTGCGAGCGCTGCGGCGGCGGCCGGGTTGGCAAGAATCGCATCACAGGTGTCGGTGCCGCCGGTCGTGCAGCCGGCAATCGCATCGAGCAACTGGGTGCGCGCGTTGCCGAGTTGTACGAAGATCGAGCCGTTGGCGGTGAGCGCCTGCGCGTTGGTACGGGCCGGGTTTGCTCCCACATTGGCATCAACGCCCTGGCGATTAAGCACCAGCCGCGCGTCGTGCACCACTTCAACATACGGCACGCGAATACCTACGCTCACCCGCCGCGTAATTCCGAAGTCGGCACGGAAGATGGTGGTGGCTTGACGCACGCCACCACGCGCCTCGAGCGGACCCAGGGAAAGCGAAAAGTCCGACGCGCCGCTGAGCGCACGGATTCCCGACTGCGCTGTCTCCAGCGCCGGCAGTTGCGTGGTCCCGAAGTCGGTTGTGCTGAGCCCGCTGAGCAGCGGCTCACGGCCACCGTCCGGCAACAGGCGCTGATCCCACTGGTCCCATTGCGCACCCATGAACAGCCGCAATCGTTTGGCCGGGATCGGAATGGCATCGTCGCCCACGCCGGCCACCGCCTGCGCGTGAACCGTGGCTCCCGGCACCGCGGCGGCAAGAACCGCGCACGCCGCCACCGCCCCGATGCGACGGCGCAGAAGGCGGAGTGAGCAACGCAGCAAAAGACTCGGCGAGAGGCGCGGCGAGCAACGCGGCGTAAGGCGCGGCGGGATGTTGGGCGTAGTTGAGAACAGATTGAGTTGGGTTGGCACGACGCGAAACGTAATCCATCAGCGCCGTCGGTCGGCGGGATCGGGCCAACAGGCTAGATTAGCCCGATCATTCCCGTCGGTCAACGCAGCAGTGGCGCACAGGGGTGCGCTCTGATAGCTCCTCGTGCCTCCAAGGGTTCCGTGCCTGTGACTCCTCGTCCCATCCCGTCTGTGCCGTGGCAAACCACCGGCAACCACTGGCTCACGCTGCCGTGCATTCATCCTGCCGACGGTGCGGTGTACGCGATTGGTGTGCTGCACCGTGGTGCGCGAGCGGCGGTGGAGTTTGCCGGCGCGCGTGAGTTTGAGCAGGGGCAGGGCGCTCCGCTGTTCCGTCCGGTGATTCGGGTGGACGGTGAGGAACGCAAGCTGGCCGCTGAAGGCATCGCCTGGGAGCGTGCCGTTGGCTGGCTGCCCACGTTCACGTGCACGGTGGGCAGTCTGTTGCTGCGCGGAACCGTGTTTGCGCCGTACGGTCGCGACGCCGACATGGCCGGCGCGGTCTACGCCGTCACGGTGGAGAATCGCAGCAGCGAAGCCCATCAGGTGGAGATCGCACTGGAGGGAGTGCTTGGGCACCGTCAGCAGCGTGTTCGTACGCCACGCGATTTTGATGACGCACACCGGGTGATTCTCGGCGACGACGACACGATCGTGCTTGAGGGTGCCGCGGTTCCCGGTATGGTCGCGGTCGCGCTCGGCGCCGACGGTCCTGTAACACGGGAGATCTCCGATGCCTCGGCGGCTGCTCCCACGTTTGCCCTGCGCCGGAGCGTGGTGGTGGAAGCGGGACAGTCGACTCCGGTGGCGTTTTATCTCGCGGTGGGTCCCGAGCGCGATGGAGCCTGTGCCACAGTGGGTGTGCTGCGCCGCCGCGGTTGGCGCGGCTTGTTGTCGGCCACGCGTGAAGCGCTGCAACAGTTGGAGCAGGCCACCGGACACGATGCGATTGACCGGTTGGTGAACCGCAATCTGCTGTTCGCCTATTTTTACGGTGTCGGACGCGCGCTTGACGACGCGCATTATTACCTCGTGCGCACACGCGCGCCCTGGCACAGTCTTGGTGCGACGGTGCGTGACTGGGAAGCGCTCATGTGGACGCTGGGCGCGGTACAGCTGGCCGATGTAGGTCTCGCACGCGAGTTGCTCGTGCGCACCTGCGAACTGCACGGCTATGCGCCCGGGCAGGGTGTGCATTACTTCGACGGCACCTTGTTTGAACCCGGGTTCGTGATCGAGGGAGCGGCCGCGTATCCGCTGGCGGTGGATCGCTACATCCGTTCGGCCGATGATGATCAGATTGTGGAAGAGCCGGTGGTTGCGGACACGCTCTACGTCGCGCACGACGATCTTGTGGCGCGTCGCGATGAGCGGCTGCCGCTTTACAGCACCGAGGTGAGTCCGAGCGGCGTGCAGGTGCGGTTTCCATTTACGCTGCATGGCAACGCCGTCGTTGCTGCGGCACTCGATGTGCTGCGGCGCACGCTTGACGAAGACACCGCCCGTGATGTTGAGGATCCCGCGGCCGTGCGGGCCGCCATGCAGCGACACTTCGCGCGTGACCGCGGCGGCAAGGCGCATCTGGCGGCCGCAATCGATCTGGCGGGCGGCAGCGATCAGACCGATGATCCTGCCGCGTCGGTGTTGTGGTTGCCGTTGTATGAAGCGCTTGAGCGTGACGACTCGCTGTTCAGACGTTCGGTGCGCGCTGTGGCTCCGGATGACGGCGGGCTGTTGCGTCAGATTGCGCGCCTGCTTGGCCCCGACGGCAACACCGTGTTGCAATGGCTGCGGCGGGCGCCACTGGATCAGGGCATCGCGGCATCGCTGGTTGATGCGGACGGTCGGGCAACCGCCGATGGCGGCGACGCTGCATTGGCCGGACTGCTTGCGTCCACGGTGTGGTACGCGGTGCATGCGCTGGGGTTGGTAGAGCAGTAACACGTTGCACTGATGCAACGCTTGTCGCTGCCCAATCTTCAGGGTTATGTTGGGAGCACGCGGGAATAGCTCAGTTGGTAGAGCACAACCTTGCCAAGGTTGGGGTCGCGGGTTCGAGTCCCGTTTCCCGCTCTGAAAGTGCGGTGTCTTGTGGGTGCGTGTGCAAGCAGGGGAAGCTCGGTAGCACCGGCGACGGGTTGGTCGCCGGACACTCAATGCATGATTGGGAGCGGATTTGTACCGCTCCCTTTGCGTTTGCAGTGGCCCGGATGGCGAAACCGGTAGACGCGGGGGCCTTAAAAGCCCCTGTCCGCAAGGACATGCGGGTTCGAGTCCCGCTTCGGGCACTCTTTATCTCAAGCAGGAGATCGGTGTGCGGACAGTGCGCGACGCGCAGGGAATGAACTGGATCTGTCTGGAGCTGCCGGAGGTTCCGGCGGATCAGCAGGCAGCGGCAGCGGGCATGCAGCCCGCTCCAGTGGCCATTGAGTGCAACTCAGGCGCCGATCGCGCCGTCGTGCTCGTGGCGGAAGGGTGGGATGAAGCTCTCTCGGATGAAGCGCTGATCGAATCGATTCAGCGAGCCTTGCGCTAACCGTACCCCGGCCGCAGAATGGCGCGGGCGATTCCGCAAAACATGACGTAACCGTCGCGTTTTTGTGTAGCTGATGGGGCCGCTAACAGACGTCCCCCAGACCACGGAACGGCGAGGATTGCTACTGTTGGAATCGGGAGGCGGCCAGCCAACGAGGGGTTGGGCGCTCGACGTTCACCGTCGGCGAGGGAGTGTGGGTGGCATCATTGGACGCAGTCGCAGAGCTGCAGGCGGTTACTCCGCCTGCAGCAAGCAGGAATGCTCTGGTCACACGGGCGGCGTGGGACGCTGAACGCGCTGCCTGCGCGGCCGATCCCGGCTCGTATCACGGCGATATTGCCGCCGGCACGCTGCATTGGTTCGACCCCTCGCTGGGGAGCAACGGTGCCTGGATTTCGCGCGATGACGCGTCAGGCACGTGGACCGGGTGGGATGCCGGCACGCTTGAGCCGGTCACCGCCGACTACGGCACCGACTGGCGACCGTGGTCGCGGGCGCTCAACGACGATGACGCGCCATTTTACCGCTGGTTCAGCGGTGCCCGCACCAACGCGGCATTCAATGAAATCGATCGGCATGTGCTCGCCGGTTTCGGTGACGAGGCAGCCTTTCTCGTAGAAGGGGATCGCTGGGATCAGTCGCGCGACGGTGGACGCGGTGCGCCGGTGGTGTCGTATGCGTGGTCGCGCAAAGCCATGCTGCTTGATGTCGCGGCGGCGGCGTTGGCGCTGCAGTCGTTGGGATTGAAGGCCGGCGATCGTATCGCACTCAACCTGCCCAACATCCCCGCGCAAATCACCTGGACTGAAGCGGCCAAGCGACTCGGCATTATCTACACGCCGGTGTTTGGTGGGTTTTCTGACAAGACACTGGCCGACCGCATTCATGATGCCGGTGCACGTGTTGTGGTTACGGCCGACGGCGGATGGCGCAACGCGCAGATCATTCCGTTCAAGGCGGCTTACACTGATCCCGCGCTCGATCTCTACATCGCCGCTGACCGCGCGGTGCAGGTGGTACGCGATGCGCTCACCAGGCTGGCGCTGAATCCGTCAGACGCCGAGCACATTGCCAAGGGTGCGGCCGATGCGGTTGCCGGTGAGATCACCGTAGAGCGGCGTGATGCAATGCGCGGCGTTGGCCGTGCGTTGTTGGCGCTTACCGAATCGGGTGCCATGGATGCTGCCGACGCCAGTCGCGTGCGTACCGCAGTGGCGCGTGCATTGGTGGACGCCGGGTCACCGATTGAGCGCGTAATTGTGGTGCGTTACACGGCACAGGCCGATGTGCCGTGGCGCGAAGGGCGCGACGTGTGGGAAGAAGAAATGCTTGCTCCGGCGCGCGCGCAGTTGCTTGAGGCGGCACGTAAACTTGGCTACGACGTGAAAGACGACGCGGCATTGCGCGCGCTGCCCGATACCGATGTTGTGCGCATCGTGTGGTCGTTGGTGCCACCTTTGGCGGTGGACGCCGAGTTTCCGCTGTTTTTTATCTATACCTCGGGGTCAACGGGCAAGCCCAAGGGTGTGGTGCATGTGCATGGTGGGTACACCGCTGGTATCGCGCACACCATGCGCATCAGCTTTGACGCGAAGCCCGGTGATGTGATGTACGTGGTGGCCGATCCGGGATGGATCACCGGACAGAGCTACATGATTTCAGCCGCACTTACCACACGGGTCACGAGTGTGCTGGCCGAAAGTGCGCCGGTGTTTCCATCAGCGGGACGGTTTGCATCCATCATAGAGCGGTACGGCGTCAGCATCTTCAAGGCGGGCGTCACGTTTCTCAAGTACGTGATGCAGGATCCGCAGCACGCCGAAGATGTGAAGCAGTACGATGTGTCGTCACTGCGCGTTGCGACTTTCTGTGCCGAACCCACGTCGCCGTCGGTGCAGCACTTTGGCATGGAGTTGCTCACACCGTGGTACATCAACTCGTATTGGGCCACCGAACACGGTGGCATTGTCTGGACGCATTTTTTTGGCAACGGCGACTTCCCGCTGCGCGCTGACGCGCACACCTATCCGCTGCCGTGGGTCATGGGCGATGTGTGGGTGGCGGACAGTGAACCCGATAGCGCGGGCCAAGTCACTGCGCGGGCCGCAGACATCGGGGAACGCGGAGAGATTGTGATCACCGCACCGTATCCGTATCTGGCCCGCACCATCTGGGGCGACACTGCCAACTTCCGCGTAGACGGCCACGCCGTTGCACCGGAGTGGCGCGGCGATTTCTCACGGTATCAGAGCACCTACTGGAACCGGTGGCGCGACAAGCTGGCGTACACGCAAGGCGACTTCGCGCAGCGCTACAACGATGGCGGTTTTTCGTTGCATGGACGCAGCGATGACGTGATCAATGTGTCAGGTCATCGCATGGGCACCGAAGAAATCGAGGGTGCCGTGCTGCGCGACAAGCAACTCAATGCCGACTCACCAATTGGCAATGTGATTGTGGTAGGCGCTCCGCACCGCGAAAAAGGTCTTACACCGCTGGCGTTTGTCACGCTTGCTCCCGGTCGCCGACTCACGGCCGATGACCGTCGTCGGCTCATTGAACTGGTGCGCACCGAGAAAGGTGCAGTTGCCGTACCTGAAGATTTCCTTGAAGTGCCGGCGTTCCCCGAAACACGCAGTGGCAAGTACGTACGCCGCCTTGTGCGGGCGCTGGTGGAAGCACAACCGGTTGGCGATACGAGCACACTGCGAAATCCTGAATGCATTCCGCCGCTGCAGCGCGTGATCGATGATTGGAAAGCGCGTCAGCGTGTTCGCGAATCGCAGAAGATTCTTGATGTCGGACGTTACTTCCGTGTGCAGTATCATCCGGTAGGGAAAGACGGGGACACCACACTGCGCCTGGCACTGGTGACTGTCACAAACCCACCGGTGAACGCGCTTAACGAGCGCGCCCTCGATGAGCTTGTTACGGTCGTTGAACATCTCAACCGACGCAAGGATGTGGCTGCCGTCATCTTCACCGGACAGGGCACCACGTCGTTTGTGGCCGGCGCAGATATCCGGCAGTTGCTCGAAGATGTGCACACGGTGGAAGAAGCGGTCACGCTGCCCAACGTAGCGCATCTGGCGTTCCGCACGATCGAGCGCATGGACAAGCCGTGCATTGCCGCCATCAATGGTGTGGCGTTGGGTGGCGGAATGGAGTTTGCTCTCGCCTGTCACGTGCGCCTTGCTGAACAATCGGCACTGTTTGGGCAGCCGGAAATTCGTCTCAATCTGCTGCCCGGCTACGGCGGTACACAGCGGCTCACGCGTCTGCTGTCTGACCGTGACGGCATGGAAGGGCTGGTGCAGGCGATCGAGATGCTGGTGGGTGGTCGCACCATCGATGCACGGGAAGCCACCTCCATCGGGTTGGTTGATGCACTGGTTGATGACAGCCAGGACGTAGTCGCGCACGCCTCAGCGATGGTGCGCGCGTACGTGAAAGACCGAACGAACAGCGCTCTCGGCAAGCAGTTTGCGCAGGTGCGTGAACGTCGTCAGGCGTGGGAAAAGCCAGCCACAATTTCACTCGACAGTGCCATTGCGCTGGCGCCTGTGGTGTCATTGCTGTCGCAGGCCGATCGGGTGGGTCGATCCAAACCGGCCGCCCGTGTGCTCGAAGCGGTGCGCACCGGATGGACTGAGGGGCTCTCGGCAGGTCTGGTGCGTGAGGCACGGCTGTTTGCCGAAGCGGTGGTTGATCCTGACGGTGGTAAGGCTGGCATTCGTGCGTTTTTTGATCGCGCCAGTGCGCCACTGCCTGTGCGGCGTGGTGCGATAGTGAGCAGCGACCGCGAACGCGAACTGGCGGAAAATGGTGAGTTGCTGCCTGTGGGCTCACCGTTCTTCCCCGGGCTCACGCCGCTCCCGTCGTGGCAGTATGGATTGGGTGTGATCAAGGATCCCGCCACCGGAGCGCCGCATCACGGTGAGCCCAAGGATGTGGAGCAGCAGGTGATTGTACCGGTGGAGACGCCGGGGCCCAATGATGTGTTGCTGTATGTGCTTGCATCGGAAGTGAACTTCAATGACATCTGGGCCATTACCGGCATCCCGGTGTCTCCATTCGATTCGCATGATCGCGACGTACAGGTTACCGGTTCCGGCGGTGTTGGATTGGTCGTCGCGCTCGGCGATGCTGTGAAGTCAGACGGTCGTACGCGCGTTGGTGATCTGGTCACGATCTACTCCGGGCAGAGTTCATTACTCTCTCCGCTGGCCGGTCGCGATCCCATGGCGGCTGACTTCCGCATTCAGGGCTACGAGACGTTCGAAGGCAGTCATCAGCAGTTCCTGCTGGTGCAGGCGCCGCAGTGTCATCCGCTGCCGCCCGATGTCACACTTGAGGCAGCCGGTTCCTACATCCTGAATCTCGGCACCGTGGTTCGTGCGCTGTTCACCACGCTGCAGATCCAGAGCGGTCGCACGATGTACGTGGAAGGCGCGGCCACCGGTACAGGCCTCGAGGCGCTCAAGACATCGGTCGCGGCGGGCGTGCGGGTGACAGGTCTTGTTTCGAGCGACGAACGCGCGCAGGTGGTAACCGGCTACGGTGCTGTTGGCGCCATCAATCGCAAAGCCGATGGCATTGCTGATTGTTTTACGCCGGTGCCCGGTGATGCAAAAGCGATCAAAGAATGGGAAGCGGCCGGCCAGCCGTTGCTTGATGCATTCCGCGCGCAACATGATGGTCAACTCGCCGATTACGTAATCTCGCACGCCGGTGAACAGTCGTTTCCGCGCAGTGTGCAGTTGCTTGGCGAGGGGGGATCACTGGCGTTCTACGGTGCGTCCACTGGCTATCACTTCACCTTTGCGGGCAAACCCGGTTCAACGTCGGTTGAGTCGATGTTGCAGCGTGCCAATCTGCGCGCCGGTGAAGCAGTGCTTGTGTATTACGGCCCCGGTCTCGACCCGGAAGCGCTTGTCGATCCGGTTGGTATTGAAGCCATCGAAGCAGCAGCCGCCAGACGCGCGCGCATTGCGGTAGTCTGCTACAGCGATGCACAGCGCGAGTTCGTTCGCTCACTCGGCTTTGGTGATCAGCTTGCCGGTGTCGTGGCTATCGACGAACTGCGGCGACGTGCATCGGTTGATTTTGATTGGCCCGACACCATGCCGTCGCTTCCGGATGTGCGCAAGGATTCAGTGGCGTTCAAGGAAGCCGTGCGCGCGTTTCAGGAACGCACGATCAAGCCGCTCGGACAGGCGGTTGGCAAGATCCTCAGGTCCAGTGACAATCCACGCGGCGCTCCCGACCTCATTGTTGAGCGCGCTGCACACGATTCGTTGGCCGCGTCCACCGCGCTCGTGCAACCGTTCAGTGGTCGCATTGTGTACGCCGAAGACATGAGCGGTCGACGATACAGCTTTTATGCACCACAAGTGTGGATGCGGCAGCGTCGTATTCACCTGCCCACCTTCAATATTCTTGGCACTCACCTCTGCAACGCCTACGAGGTTGTACGCATGAATCAAATGCTCGCGGCCGGTCAACTCGATGTGACTGCTCCCACCGTCGTTCCCTGGGACGCATTGCCCGAAGCGCATCAGGCGATGTGGGAAAACCGGCACGCCGGGGCCACGTACGTGGTGAACCACGCGTTGCCGTCAACCGGACTCCGGTCACGCGATGAGTTGTACGAGGCGTGGGCTGCGTTGGGAGAACAGGGATGAGCGCCGACAAAGACGCAGGCACGACGGAACGGCGCCGCACTCCGCGCGGACGGCTGGCGGGGAAGGTTGTACTGATTACCGGTGCGGCTGGCAACATCGGCATGCAGATCTCGCGGCAGGTGCTGCAGGAAGGCGCAACCCTCGTCATGAGTGGCCGCACACAAGACCGACTCGATGCTGCCAAGACAGCGCTTCGTGATGAGCTCAAGGTACCGGCGTCGCGCATCATCACGGTTGTAATGGACGGTTCAGAGCCCGGACAGGTGCGTGTGGGCATTGAACAGGTCATGGCCAAGGCCGGCCGCATTGATGTGCTGGTGAACAACGCCGGCTCGGCCGGACCCAAGTGCCGTTTGCGGGATGTTCCATTTACCAGCGGTGAGCTCGATGCACTCGCCGAAGCGGGCATTCGTGAAGTGGAGACGGTGGGTGCGGCAGCACGCAGCCTGTTCGGCATTGCGTGGAACCTCGTGCGCGCTGCAGTACCGCACATGCAGCCCGGCAGTACGATCATCAACGTGTCCACCATTTTCTCGCGTACGCAGTACTACGGCCGCGCGGCGTATGTGGTGCCCAAGGCTGCACTCAACAGCTTCTCGCGACAGCTGGCCGGCGAGGTTGGACCGTCGGGCATCCGCGTGAACACGGTGTTTCCCGGACCGATCAAATCCGAACGCATCCGGACCGTGTTCGCTGCCATGGACAAGCTGCGTCAGGCGGAAGACGGAACAACGGCCCGAGAAAACTTTGACCTGATGACGCTGGCGCGCTCAACCGATGGTGGTGCACCTGAGCGTACCTTTCCCACGGTCGAAGACGTAGCCAACACGATTGTCTTCCTGGCCAGCGACGAATCGGCGGCGTTTAACGGACATAACTTTGAAGTCACACACGGCATGCAGGTGCGGCAGGAGTCGCGCAGCACGTGGGTGTCGCGCCCGGAGCTGCGCACGGTAGACGGTCACGGAGTGCGCGTGCTGTTGGCCGCGGGTGATCAGGTCAAGGATGCCCTCACGATTGCGCGCGTGCAGGCGGAATGTGGCGCCGAAGTGATACTCGGACTCGGTTCAGAGGAAGGGGTGCGCGCGGTGCAGGAAGCACTGGGCGCGACCGCTGCGGATAAGCGCATCAAACCAATGTTGCTCGACCGCATGCGTACCGAGACGGTGGATGAACTGTTCGCCACACTGCGGCGCGAGGAACTGCTCGTCAACGGCGCGATCATCATGCCGGCCTTCGGCGCGTGGCGTTTCCGCGGCCGGTTTACCGATGCATCAGACAGCGACGTGTCAGCATTTCTCGACGGTGAGATTGCCGGTGCCATGCTGCTCGCGCGTGCGCTCACCGTGTACTGGAAAGAAGTGGAGGAGGAGCTGAGCGCATCACCCAGCGTTGTGTTCATGACCAACGGTGACGATGGGGCCGGCAACAAGTACGCAGATGTGTTGCGCGCTGCCACTGAGGAGCTGTGTCGCGTATGGCGTGACGAAACTGAGGTGCAACAGGCCAGTGGTGAACGCCGCTTTGAAGAGTGGTCCAATCAGATGGTGCGTTGGGGCAATCACGAACCGGAAGAGGTACCGTTTGCGGCCGGGCAGACAGCACGTCTGTTGTACACATCGCGTCGCATCCGCCAGGTAAACCTCTACATCCCGTTGTCCATCGTGCAAGCCACCGGATCGCGCAAAGCGACGTTTGGCTGGATGGAAAACGTCATGGGGCTGCACCTGGGGAAAGTCGCACTCGTAACAGGCGGTTCAGCCGGTATCGGTGGTCAGCTGGCGCGGTTGCTGGCCGTTGGCGGCGCGCGTGTGATGCTGGTGGCCCGCCGTGCGGATCAACTGGAAGAAATGCGCGCGGGCATCGCCGCCGAACTGCAGGACATCGGGTACTACGATTTCGAGGATCGCGTGAAGGTGGTGGCCAACGTCGATGTGGCCAATGAAGCAAGCCTGCAACGTGCGGTTGATGAAACACTCGCGGCATTCGGACGGGTGGACTACCTCATCAACAACGCAGGCGTCGCGGGCGCCGAGCAGATGGTCGTTGACATGAACGTGACGGATTGGCGCAATACGCTCAACGCCAATCTGGTATCCAACTACTCGCTCATTGAGAAGCTGGTGCCGGTCATGAAGGCGCAGGGCAGTGGCTACATCCTTAACGTCTCCTCGTATTTTGGTGGCGAGAAGTACATCGCGGTGCCGTATCCCAACCGCGCGGATTACGCCGTGTCCAAGGCGGGTCAGCGTGCGCTCACCGAAAACATGGCGCGCTTTGTCGGTCCGGAGATTCAGGTGAACGCCATCGCGCCGGGACCCGTTGACGGCGACCGGTTGCGTGGTGTGGGCGGTAAGCCCGGACTCTTTGAGCGACGCGGCAAGCTCATTCTCGAGAACCGGCGGCTGAACGCCATTTACAAAGCGATGGTGGAAGCAATGCGCGCCGGTGCCACCGTAGCCGACGTGCTGGCTGTGCTGGCATCCAACAATGTTGACACCATCGCCACGCACGATGCGACGCCGGCGGCACTGCGCAAGTATGTGGAGTCCATCCGCACCGAAGCACTGGCTACCGACGACGACGAAGCCAGCTGCGGGTCATTCCTCATGACGCACAGCATCGCGCAGCGGCTGGTGGCGCGGTTGCGACTCTCCGGTCGTTTCCTCGATCTGCCCGACGAGGGAGCGTCGTACGGAGACGAGTGGATTCTAGCGCTCCCGCAGCCGCCTGAACCGTTCCTCGTGAAGGACGACATTCAGCGCGAAGCGAAGAAGATCGGCAAGGGTGTGCTCGGCATGCTGCACCTGCGAAACATGCCCAGCGAGTTGGAAGTCGCACTGGCTACGGTCTATTTCCTGGCCGACCGCGCCGTGTCTGGCGAAACGTTCCAGCCGTCGGGCGGGCTGCATCAGGAGCGCACCATCACGGAGCGCGAGTTGTTCGGGAAGTCCAAGCCGGAACGCGTCGCTAAAATGCGGGAGGCCACCATCTGGCTCATTGGCGACTATCTCTATCCGCACCTCGCGCGAGCCGCACGCATGGCGCTCGAGTACAGCCATGTCGGACGCATCATGCTGCTCACCAAGACCGAAGAAGCGGCCACGCACACCAAGGAGTTGCTGCGCATTGTGCTTGGGAACGAGCGGGTGCAAAGCATCGTGATCGGTGACGATCTTGAGGCCGGCATGGATGCCGCGCTGCGTGCCGGCGGCCCGCCGGCGGCCGTGGTGTCCACACCGTTCACCCCGTTGCCGCGTGAGTTGTTTCATGAAGACGGTTCAGCGGCGCTCAACGCGGTCGGCTTCGCGGAGGTCGTAGAAGCGCATCTCACGCATCACTTCCGTGTGGCGCGCAAGGTGTCACTGTTCGACAACGTGCGGCTCGTACTCGTCACGCCTGACGTGCCGGTGCACCCCACGCACGCCGAGTTTGCGTTGGCCAACTTTGTGAAAACCACCTTGCACGCACTCACGGCAACGCTGGGCGTCGAGAATGAGCGCCTGGTGCACAACGTACCTGTGAACCAGATCAACCTCACCCGCCGCGTACGTTCCGAAGAGCCACGCGATGCGCGGGAGCAGGCCGAAGAACAGGAGCGCTTTGCCCACGCCGTGCTGCTGGCCAGTGCGCCACTGCCCGATCAGGACGACAGCCGCTATCGCTCCCGCATTTACCGAGGGTTGGCCATCACGGTATAACACGGTCGTTCCCCTGCAGCGCGGCGGCTCGTTACTTTTGACTGCATGACTGACGTCGTCGCACTCGCATCTGAACTTCTCTCCATCGACTCGTCCACCGGCCGCGAACGCGAGGCGGTGGACGTTGTTGGTCGTTGGCTCGTTGCCCGGGGGTGGAATGTCACCCTGCAGGAAGTCGAGCCCGGTCGCAGCAATGTGTGGGCAACCCGCGCCGGTGGCGGCGTGACGTTGTCCACGCACCTCGATACGGTACCGCCGTACATTGCACCGCGCATGGATCACGGTCGCCTGTACGGGCGCGGTGCCTGCGATGCGAAGGGCATCGCGGCCGCCATGCTTGTTGCCGCTCAACAACTCGCCGAGAGTGGCGAGGAGCGTGTTGACCTGCTCTTTGTGGTGGGAGAAGAAAAAGGGTCACCCGGCGCGCGAGCGGCCAACCGGCTGTCGGCCACCAGCAAGTGGCTCGTGAACGGAGAGCCCACGCAAAGCAAACTGGCCTCCGGGGCCAAGGGGGCGCAGCGCGTGATCGTACGCGTGCGCGGTCGGGAAGCACATTCGGCCTACCCCGAGTTCGGTGCCAGCGCACTCGACCCACTGCTCGCCCTGCTGCCGCAGGTGCGTGACCTGCCGTTGCCTGTTGATGACGTGCTCGGCGCGACCACCTGCAACATCGGCGTACTGCGGGCCGGGACAGAAGCGAATGTCATTCCGGGATTGGCCGAAGCTGAAATCATGATCCGCCTGGTGGGCGACATCGCACCGGTACGCGAAGTGTTCGAAGCATGGGCGCGGGACCGGGCGGAACTGGAGTGGGGTTCGCACATTCCGGCTCAGCGCTTTCACGTGATTGATGGGTTCGACGTAGCACCCGTGGCGTTTACTACCGACATTCCGTTGCTCGACCGCTGGGGTACACCGCTGCTCTTCGGACCGGGCTCTATTCACGTGGCGCATACACCCGAAGAGCATATTGCAATTGACGAGTTGCGTGATGCGGTTAACGCCTACACGCGCATTGTGCGGGAGCTGCTCGCGACATGAAGCAGGCGCCGCGCATTCCAGTCGCTGTGCTCGGCGCCACCGGTGCCGTGGGACAGGCATTCATTCGTCATCTGCACGACCATCCGTGGTTCGTTATCACCGAAGTTGCCGCCTCGGAGCGGTCGGCCGGCCGTCGCTACGCTGAGGCGGCGCGCTGGCTTGAGGGTTCTCTCGATCAGGCGGTCGCAGATTTAACCGTACTGCCGTGCACACCCGACGCCGTGTCCGCGCCCATCGTATTCTCGGCACTCGATTCGGGTGTTGCCGGTGATGTTGAGGCTGCGTTTGCGCGTGCTGGTCGGCTCGTCTTGTCAAACGCGAAGAACTTTCGCATGGAAGACGATGTGCCGCTGGTGATTCCCGAAGTCAACGGTGATCACCTGCAACTGCTTCCGGCGCAACAGCGCATCCGTGCATGGTCGGGCGCGATCATCACCAACGCAAACTGTGCGGCCACTGTTATCGCGTCGGCACTCGCGCCGTTGCATGAGGCGTACACCGTGCGCACGGTTATGGCAGTCACCATGCAAGCCATCTCCGGTGCGGGTTATCCCGGCGTTCCATCGCTCGATATTCTTGGCAATGTGATCCCCTATATCGGCGACGAAGAAAGCAAGATTGAAACAGAGTTGGGCAAGCTGCTTGGCAGACGCGTTGACGATCGCATTGAGTTCGCGCAGTTCGCGGTGAGTGCGCATGCCAACCGCGTGGCTGTCGAACACGGACATACCGTGTGTTTGTCCGTCGGCTTTGCCAACGCACCTTCGGTGCAGGATGCGCTGCGCACGCTGCGCTCATGGACTGGCTACGCCGGCGTGGCGGGGTTGCCTTCGGCGCCAGTGCCGCCGCTCATTGTGCGCGATGAACAGGATCGTCCACAGCCGCGTCGTGATGCCCCGATGGGTGGCGGCATGGCCACCACCATCGGGCGTGTCCGTGAAGACGCCATTCTCGACCTTCGCCTGGTGGCGATGTCGCACAACGTGATTCGCGGGGCGGCTGGTGGATCGGTGCTCAACGCCGAGTTGATGGTGTCCTCCGGTGCAGTGGACCGCGAGACCGGCGCGTTGCGGTTGACGTCGTGATTGTCGCCAAGTTCGGGGGCACGTCGGTTGCAAACGCGGAGGCCATTATCCGTGCAGCGGATATCGTTGCAGCGCGCGTGGCACGGCGCCCGGTTGTTGTGGTGTCGGCGTTGTCAGGGGCCACGAATGAGCTGCTGGAAATCGCCCGACGCGCCGCCAACGGCGACCTGCTCGTTGCGCTGACACATGTTGAATCGCTGCGTGCACGCCATCTGGCTGAGGCCGCAACGTTGCTGGGCTCCGGCGACGATTGCGAAGAACTGCTCACGGAAATCGGTGCAGGCTTTGATGAGCTCGCACATCTGGCTGAGGCACTCAGTACGCTGGGCTTTGTCACCGCCCGGTCGCTCGATGCCGTTGCGGCCTACGGCGAAGTGTTGTCGTCGCAGATTGTGGCAGCCGCATTCCGCGCGCGCGGACTGAACGCACAGTGGGTTGATGCGCGTGAGGTCATGATCACCGATGATCATTTCACACGTGCTGCACCCGACGTGACGGCACTGGCAGGCACCACGCGCGAGCTGGTACGGCCGTTGGTGCAGCGTGGCGTGATTCCTGTGCTCGGCGGCTTTATCGGGTCAACCGCCGGGCACTTGACCACAACACTGGGACGTGGAGGCTCGGATTTTTCGGCTGCATTGATTGGCGCCGCGATGGAAGCCGAAGCGATCGAGATCTGGACCGATGTTGATGGCATGCTGACGGCAGACCCGCGCATCATCCCCAAAGCGCGCCTCATTGAGCGTATTCGTTTTGATGAGGCCGCCGAGTTGGCCGCGTTTGGCGCCAAGGTCCTGCACCCGAGTACAATCGCGCCGGCTGTCGAGAAGGGCATTCCCGTGTACGTGTTCAACTCGCGGAATCCCGAAGGCTCCGGAACCATGATCACCTTTGATGCACCGCGGTTGCCTGTGCGTGCGATTGCCGGAAAGCGCGCCACGACGCTGGTCAAGCTGCGCACGGCGCGCATGCTGTTGGCGCACGGTTTTTTGCGTTCGGTGTTTGAAGTGTTCGAGCGCTACCGGACATCAGTGGATGTGGTCACCACATCAGAGGTTTCGATCTCGGTAACCGTTGACGATGTGTCGCATCTTGATTCCATCGTGGCGGATTTGTCAGCGTTGGGCGATGTGTCGGTAGAGCGGGCCCGTGGCGTGGTGGCCATTGTCGGGGCGGGCATTACCGACGGTACAGCGACGCTGGCCGCAGCGATTGGCGCACTCGGTCCCATCAGCGTGCACATGGCGTCGTTGAGCGCGACAGGCATCAACTTCACCATGGTGATTGACGACGCACAGGTGGTGGGCGCAATGACACGTTTACACGCACGATTCTTTGAGGAGCCGGCATGAGCAGCGTTCGCGTAGCGTTGATTGGCATGGGGCGCATGGGGGCCGCGCTCGACGGACTGGCCGCGTCTCACAAGTGTGAAGTCGTGGCTCGACTTGATGCGCATGATGCGAATGATGCCAAAGGCAGCGGCATTTCAAAGGAATCGCTGGCCGGTGCCGATGTGGCAATCGAGTTCACGGTTCCTGAAGCGGCCATCGCGAATGCGACGCGCTGTATGGAGGCGGGTGTGCCTGTCGTGATTGGCACAACCGGCTGGTACGACCAGATGGCCACGCTGCAGGAGGGTGCGCGCACGCATGGCGGACGTGTGCTCTGGTCTCCTAACTTTTCGCCGGGTGTGCAGCTGATGCTGGCGTTGTCGGAGGCGGCTGGTCGTCTGTTTCAGAAAACACCGGCTTTTGATGCGCATCTGGTGGAGACGCATCATACCGCCAAGCTTGACGCGCCATCGGGAACGGCCATCGCCATTCGCGATCGGGTAGAACGTTCGCTTGGTCGTGCCGTGCCGGTCACAAGCGTGCGGGTGGGCGCTGTGCCCGGGTCGCACGAACTGTTTTTCGACGCGCCGTACGAACAGATCCGCATTACGCATGAAGCGCGTGACCGTCGGGTGTTTGCCGACGGTGCGCTTGTGGCGGCCCGTTGGCTGGCGTCGCAAACCAAACCGGGCGTGTACACCATGCGCGATGTGCTCGGACTCGCTGCTCCTTCTGAGGGTTCGTCGTGAAGAATGATGTTGCATCGTTGCGCGGCTGCGGCACCGCACTTGTCACCCCGTTCACCAGCAACGGCGAAGTAGACGAGAGCGCATTGCGCGCCCTGGTACGGGCGCAACTGGCCGCCGGGATTGATTTTCTTGTGCCATGTGGATCAACCGGTGAAGCGGCCACACTCTCGTTCGATGAGCATGTGACGGTGGTGCGCGTTGTCGCCGATGAGGTGGGCACACGTGTGCCCGTGGTCGCGGGCGCCGGCTCCAACGATACGCGCAAGGCCATCGAGTTTTCGCATGCCGTGGCTGAGGCCGGTGCAACTCATCTGCTGCACGTTTCGCCCATGTACAGCAAGCCGCCGCAGCGGGGGATTGTCGCGCACTTCACGGCTATCGCCGACGCGGCCACGTTGCCCGTCATGCTGTACAACGTACCGGGGCGCACGGCCGGCAACATGGAAGCGCACACCACACTGGAACTGGCCAGACATCCACGCATCGTGGCCATGAAAGAAGCCTCGGGCAACCTTGCGCAGGTTGATGTATTGCTGCGCGAGCGTCTGCCCGGCTTTCATGTACTCTCCGGCGACGATGCGCTCACACTGCCGATGATGGCATTGGGTGGCGAAGGCGTGGTGTCGGTGGTGTCCAATGTGTTTCCGGCCGGCATGGTCGCGCTAACGAAGGCGTTGGCGGCCAATGACATGGATCGTGCGCGCGCGTTGCATCGTGCACTGTTGCCGTTCTTTTCGGCGGCCTTTATCGAATCCAATCCGATTCCGGCCAAGGCGGTGCTGGCTGATTCGGGCGTCGTAAAAAACGTGCTGCGAAGCCCGCTTGTGCCGCTGGCTCAATCGCTCCACGAGCCGGTGATGACGGCGGCGCACGACGTGCGATCGGCGCTCGCCGCTCTCGATGTACACTGATATGCGTGGCCTGCTCCCGGCCACGTTTTCTACCTTGAATGACTGAACTGACAATGCGTCTTTCCACCGAAGAACTCGAAGCGCGACTTTCGCATCCCGACCTGCTCAACAGCAACGTACCGCTGCCCATGGATGCAGCGGCAACGTTTGAGCAGTTTCTTGTGCGGCTCGAAGCCGGTGAACTGCGCGCCGCCCAGCGCGACGCGAACGGTCAGTGGCACGCGGTGCCATGGGTGAAGCGCGGCATTCTGCTGGGCTTCCGGATTGGCCGCATTGTGGAGATGGGTTCCGAGAGTGGAGGACTGAATCACTTTCTCGACAAGCACACCTTCCCGGTGCGCGAGTTTCGTCTCGAGCATTCCGTGCGCATTGTGCCTGGCGGTTCGGCAGTTCGACGCGGTGCGTATCTCGCACCGGGTGTGGTGTGCATGCCGCCGATGTACATCAACGTGGGTGCGTTTGTTGGTGCGGGCACGATGGTTGACTCGCACGCACTGGTGGGCTCGTGCGCCCAAATCGGAGAGCGTGTACACCTGAGCGCCGCGGCACAGATCGGTGGCGTGCTGGAGCCGGTAAACGCCGCACCGGTTGTCATTGAAGACGATGTGATCGTTGGTGGCAACTGCGGCGTCTATGAGGGCACCGTGGTGCGTGAGCGCGCAGTGCTTGGCGCCGGCGTCATCCTGACACGCGGAACGCCGGTGTACGATCTGGTGAACGAAACGGTGCATCGCGCCAGCGAGACGTCGCCATTGATCATTCCGGCCGGTGCGGTCGTGGTGCCGGGTGCACGTCAGGTGACGGCCGAATGGGGCGCCTCGCAGCATCTGTCCATTCAGACACCGGTCATTGTGAAGTACCGCGACGGCAAAACCGATGCGGCCACGTCGCTCGAAGCCTGGCTGCGGTGACCACACGGCTATCCGTCGCCGGCACGGTGCATGTGCCGGGCGACAAGTCCATCAGTCACCGGTCGCTGCTGTTTGCCGCGCTCGGACAGGGAACGTCACGGGTGCGCGATATCCTGCAGAGCGCCGATGTGCACTCCACAGCCGGTGTGCTGCGCGCATTGGGTGTGAAGGTGCCCGAGTTGTCTTCCGACTTTGTAGTGCAGGGGCACGGACCACAGGCACTGGTGCAACCCACGGTTGATCTCGACTGCGGGAACAGTGGCACTACCACGCGTCTTGTGGCCGGCATCGTGGCCGGTCGCGAGCGTCTGGCCGCGCGCTTTATCGGTGATATGAGTCTCAGTCGTCGGCCCATGAAACGCATCGCCACGCCGCTTGTTGCCATGGGCGCACGGGTGGAGTCGGAAGGCGCAGACGGGCTGCCCATGCTGATCGTTGGTGGCGCGTTACGCGCAATCGATTGGCACAGCGAGCACGCCAGTGCGCAGGTCAAGGGCGCGATCATGCTGGCGGCTGTGAGCAGTGGTGTGAGCGCGACGGTGCATGAGCCGTCGCGATCGCGTGATCATTCGGAGCGCATGCTGAAGGCGCGTGGTGCGCAGGTTGATGTGCGGGACAACACGGTTACGGTGCACGCCAATGCGTCGCTGCAGGCGCTTGATGTTGACGTGCCAGCCGATCCGTCATCCGCCGCATTTTTTGTGGCGCTGGCAGGGCTGGCCCATAGTGGCGAGCTGGTGCTGCCCAACGTGTGTCTCAATGCCACGCGCACCGGTGGCTTTGATATTCTGGGGCGCATGGGTGTGAGCATCACGCTGCAGGATGAACGTGATGCCGGCGGCGAGCCGCTTGGCACACTGGTGGTGCGTCCGGGCTCGCTGCGTGCAACCAGCGTACACGGCGCCGAAATCCCGCGCGCGATTGATGAACTGCCGCTTATTGCATGTGTGGCCGCGCGTGCACACGGCGAAACGCGCATCAGCGGTGCGTCCGAACTTCGTGTGAAAGAGAGTGATCGCATTGCTGCGGTGGTGCAGAACCTGCGATTGATCGGGGTTGACGCCGAAGAGTTGCCCGACGGCATGATTATTCGCGGCAGTGACAAAGCGCTGCGCGGTCATGTGATCACGCATGGTGATCACCGACTGGCCATGGCCTTTGGCATTCTCGCTGCGATTCCCGGTAACGCAATAACGATCGACGATCCGGCGTGTGTGGCGGTGTCCTTTCCGGATTTCTGGAGCGAGCTGGCACGTGTGATCGGAGCGCCATCGCCGCGTATTTCCGGCGCGCAACCGGCGAGTGTCGTGACGGAGTCATCGGAGCAGATTGCGGGTGCGCTACAGCATAATGTCGCCTCCGACGCGGGCACCTCGTCGAGTGAGCGCATGGTCATTGCCATTGACGGCCCTGCGGCGAGCGGGAAGTCGTCTACGGCGCAGTGGGTCGCCAAGCGGCTTGGTGTGCGGCACGTTGACTCAGGCGCGTTTTATCGGGCACTCACCGCCGCCAACTTGCGCAGCGGTCGCGCTCCGGACACATGGAGCGCTGACTCGGTGCTTGGCGAGGCACATCGCATTTCGCTGGCACTCACCGAGCGCTCGGTCGTGCCCACGCTGGACGGCGAAACCGCTGACGACGAGTTGCGGGGGCGCTCCGTGACGCAGGAGGTGTACCGCGTGGCCAGCATGCCCGAGGTGCGCGAGTGGGTGAACGCCCGCGTACGTGAGGCGGGCGCTACCAGTGATGTGGTGGTGGACGGGCGCGACATCGGCACCGTGGTCTTTCCACAGGCGTCGCTCAAGGTGTTTCTGATTGCCGATCCGTGGGAGCGGGCCCGCCGCCGGCTGGTGCAGCGGCTGGAGCGCCGGCCTACCGACGCCGAGATTGCGCTGGAGACTGAGGCACTGGTGGCTCGTGATGCCAAGGATGCCACGCAGAGCCGTCCTGACCCGATGGCGATAACGATCGATACCACCAGCCTCACGCAGGAAGAGCAGGTGGATCGCATTGTGGCGCTGGCCCAGGCGGCGCGCGTCGGCTGAACCCGGCGCCACGTTGTGCGCGATTCACGCGCACCGGACGAAGCTGCGCCGGAGGAGGCCCCACGTTGACCCTGAGTCTCCGAGCGTCTATGTTTCCAAGTTCCTCTCGCCCAGACTCCATTTCGTGCTGCCTTCGGGCCGCCCGACGCAGATCTGTCGCGATTTTTCTTCCCCTGTAACCTCGGCACGGCGAGCGATCCCCCGTGATTTGGAGACATCTCCCAGCATGACAACCGACGTAGAAACCCCAACCCTCGAAGACGCCATTGACGGTGAGCCGGAACGGCTTACGGCGCGCGAGAAGCGTGACCTCCAGAAGAGCCAGCTGCGACCGCTTGCCAACCGCCGCCCCGAACTGTACGACGAAGACGAACTGACGTCCGTCGAGTTTGAGGCGATGCTGGAGATGTACAATGGTACGCTTGCGTCCATTGAAGAAGGCGAGATTGTCAAGGCGACGGTTCTCGAGATTCGCGAGAACCTGGTCGTGCTCGATATCGGCTTCAAGTCCGAAGGCACGATCCCGCTCGAAGAGTTCAAGGACATGCCCGAACTCGCCGAAGGCGATGAGGTCGAGGTTCTCCTTGAGCACCTGGAAGACTCCGAGGGTTCGGTTGTCCTCTCCAAGAAGAAAGCCGACTTCATGCGGGTCTGGGAAAAGATCCGTGTTGCCTACGAAAGCGACGAGCCGGTGCAGGGCACGCTCATCAAGAAGATCAAGGGTGGTGTGGTCGTCGACCTCATGGGCGTCGACGCCTTCCTCCCGGGCTCGCAGATCGCGCTGCGTCGTGTACCAAACATCGACGAGCTGCTTGGTCATACGTACGAGTTCAAGATCATCAAGCTGAACAAGCGTCGCCGCAACATCGTCGTCTCGCGTCGTGTCATTCTCGAAAACGAGCGTGCCGGCAAGCGCGAGAAGCTCATGAAGGAGCTGAACAAGGATCAGGTCCGCAAGGGTGTCGTCAAGAACATCACCGACTTCGGTGCATTCATCGATCTCGGCGGTGTGGACGGCCTGTTGCACATCACCGACATGTCGTGGGGCCGCATCTCGCACCCGAGCGAAATGGTGCAGATTGGTCTCGAACTCGAGATCAAGGTGCTGGACATCGATTGGGAGCGCGAGCGCATCTCACTCGGTCTCAAGCAGCTGCAGGCGTATCCGTGGAAGGACGTGGCCGCCAAGTACCCGGTGGGTACGCGCGTCAATGGCAAGGTCGTGTCCATCACGAACTACGGTGCGTTCATTGAGCTCGAGCCGGGCATTGAAGGCCTCGTGCACATCAGCGAAATGAGCTGGACGCGCAATGTGCGTCATCCGAGCAAGATCGTGTCGATTGGTGAAGCGATCGAAGCGGTGGTGCTCAAGGTTGATGAGAGCGAAGAGAAGATCTCGCTCGGCATGAAGCAGACGGAACAGGATCCGTGGGTTGTGCTGCCGCTCAAGTACCCGGTGGGCACGCGCATCAACGGCAAGGTCCGCAACCTCACGTCATTTGGCGCGTTCGTGGAAATCGAGCCCGGCATTGACGGCCTCATTCACATCTCCGACATGTCCTGGACCAAGCGCGTTCAGCACCCGTCGGAAGTGGTGAAGAAGGGCGACGCGGTTGATGTGGTCATCCTCAACATCGACAGCGAAAACAAGCGCATCTCGCTCGGCCTCAAGCAGGCTGAGGAAGATCCGTGGCTTCGCATCGGTGAGAACTTCCCGGTTGGCATGGACATCGAAGGCGCCGTTGTGCGTCTCATGGACAAGGGAGTTGTCGTTGACCTTGGCAATGACATCGAAGGCTTCGTGCCGGTGAGCCAGCTCAATCCGGATGCGACAGTCACCGATCCGGCCGAGTTTGCGTTTGAAGGAATGCGTCTGGTCACGCGCGTGCTGGAAGTGGATCCGATCCACCGCCGCATCGTGCTCACGGTTGTGAGCATTCCCGAAGAGCAGCCGCCGCGTCCGACTGAGCCGCCTATCGTGCACAGCTCGGAAGACGAACTCGGTTTGTAATCACCGGTTCAGGCAGAACACCGCGCCCCCGTTTCGCTCTGGCGAGACGGGGGCGTTGTGCATGGCGCCACGTGCCATGGTGCCATCGGCGTGACGTGCCATGATGCCATCGGCGTGACGAAGCCGCCGATTCGGGTGACAAACGCTAAAGATGCGCTCAGCGCTTGCCGAAAGCCTCACGTGTGTCGCGCGCGTCCAGTCCGCAGAACTCACTTCGGACGTGGCCGCTCGCGACCACCGTGCTGTTTACCCGCTCATTCGAATCTTTTGACAGGAGCTGTCTGTGCCCCAGTCGTTCGTGCGTCGCTCGTCGTTGTTTGCCGCTGTCGCAGTGGCTGTGTTTTCGTTCGGTCCGTTCGCCTCCACCGCGCAGGCGCAGGATGACAAGGTGTTCGCACTCGCCGACGTACAGTCGCCGCCAAAGCTCAAGTCACCTGCTGCGGCCGGCCGTCTGATCTCCGACTCCTATCCTGCGGATCTGAAGAGCCGTGGCATTGGCGGCATGGTGCAAGTCGAGTTCGTGGTGGGCGTTGACGGCAAAGTCGAAGCCGGCTCCGTGAAGGTGCTCGACGCGACGCAGACCCAGCTTGGTGAAGCAGCGAAGGGCGTAGCGGCAAAGCTCGTCTTCAATCCCGGCAAGGCCGCTGGCACGCCCGTGAAAACGAAAGTGGTGCTTCCGATCGTCTACAAGGTCAACTGATCGAGTCCTGCGCCTGGGTACGGTCGCACGGGAGCGGCGCGACGTTTAGCTTCTCCCAACATGTCCATGCGCGAAAAACTCGATCAGCTCGCGGCCGCCCGTACGGCCGCGGAGCAGGGCGGCGGCGCCGAACGGCTCGCCGCCCAGCACGCCAAAGGCAAACTTTCCGCTCGTGAGCGGCTCGATGTCCTGCTCGACGAGGGCTCCTTCACGGAGCTTGATCGATTTGTCACCTCGCGGGCGCTGGAGCACGACGAGGCACCCATTTACGGCGATGGCGTGGTTACCGGATACGGTCGCATTAACGGCCGGCTGGTGTATGTGTTCTCGCAGGACTTCACCGTCTTTGGCGGCTCCTTGTCCGAGGCGCATGCGTCAAAGATCTGCAAGGTCATGGATCTGGCCATGCGTAACGGTGCGCCCGTCATCGGACTCAACGACTCCGGCGGTGCGCGCATTCAGGAAGGTGTGGTATCGCTGGGTGGATACGCCGACATTTTCCTGCGCAATACCATGGCGTCAGGGGTGATTCCGCAGATCTCGGCCATTCTCGGTCCGTGTGCCGGTGGCGCCGTGTATTCACCGGCCATTACCGACTTCATCTACATGGTGCGTAAGACGAGCTACATGTTCGTCACCGGTCCCAACGTGGTGAAGACGGTAACGCACGAAGATGTCACCATGGAGCAGCTTGGCGGCGCCGACACGCACGCGTCCACAAGCGGCGTGGCGCACTTCGCGCACGACACGGAGTTGGAAACGCTGCAGGCAATCCGTGAGCTGTTCCGCTTCGTGCCCTCCAATAACGTTGATGAGCCGCCGCGCGGTGCAGGCACCGATCCGGCCTCGCGTCGTGATGAAGCACTGATTGATCTGGTGCCGGACCATCCGAATCAGCCGTACGACATGCGCGATGTATTGCGACGCATTGTGGACGACGGTGAGTTCTACGAAGTGCAGCCGGACTACGCCGCGAACATTCTCGTGGGCTTCGCACATCTCGGTGGACAGAGCGTGGGTATTGTTGCCAATCAGCCCGCCGTGTTGGCCGGCGTGCTCGACATTGACGCATCGCTCAAGGCGGCGCGCTTTGTACGCTTCTGCGATTGCTTCAACATCCCCATTGTCACCTTCGAAGACGTGCCCGGTTTCCTGCCGGGTACGGCGCAGGAGCACGGTGGCATTATCAAGCATGGCGCCAAATTGCTGTACGCGTATTGCGAAGCCACCGTCCCCAAGCTCACGGTCATTACGCGCAAGGCGTACGGTGGCGCGTACGACGTGATGAGCTCCAAGCACATTCGCGGTGACGTGAATCTGGCGTGGCCAACCGCCGAGATTGCGGTGATGGGTCCCAAGGGCGCGGTGGAGATTCTGTACAAGAAGGAGATCGCTGCTGCTGCCGATCCGGCTGCAGCCCTCGACGCGCGTGTGGCCGAGTACACCGAAAAGTTTGCCAACCCGTACAACGCCGCGGCACGTGGTTACGTGGATGATGTCATTGATCCGCGTGATACACGTCCGCGACTCATTGATGCCCTGTCAACCTTGCGTGCGAAGCGGGATCGAAACCCGCCGCGCAAGCACGGCAATCTTCCCCTCTGAGCCGCGCATGTTCAACAAAGTGCTCGTTGCCAATCGAGGGGAGATCGCGTTGCGCGTCGTGCGCGCCTGTCAGGAACTTGGCGTGCGTTCAGTGGCCGTATACTCCGAAGCGGATGCCCGCGCACCGCATGTGCGCGAAGCCGATGAAGCGGTGTGCATTGGTCCGCCCCCGTCGAGTCAGAGTTACCTGCTTGGCGACAAGCTCATTGAGGTAGCGAAGCAAACCGGCGCCGAAGCGATTCATCCGGGGTATGGTTTTCTCTCCGAGCGTGCGTGGTTTGCGCGTGCGGTGCGCGATGCGGGGCTGGTGTTTATTGGACCACCCGCAGAAGCGATCGAAGCGATGGGCAGCAAGACGTCGGCGCGTCAACTGGTGACCGCTGCCGGTGTGCCTGTGGTACCGGGTACCACCGAAGCGTTGCGTGATGCGAGTGAAGCCGAAGCGATTGCCGATACCTTCGGCTATCCGGTACTGCTCAAAGCAGCGGCCGGTGGCGGTGGCAAGGGCATGCGTGTGGTGCACAAGGCATCGGAGATGGCCAGCGCGCTGGAGTCTGCCAAACGTGAAGCGCAGAATGCCTTCGGTGACGACGCCGTGTACGTGGAGAAGTACATCCAGGGGCCGCGTCACGTAGAAATCCAGGTGCTGGCCGACACGCACGGAACGGTGCTGCATCTCGGCGAACGTGAATGCTCGCTGCAACGCCGGCATCAGAAGATGCTCGAGGAAGCACCGAGTCCGGCGGTATCGCCGGAACTGCGCGCGCGCATGGGTGAGACGGCAGCTGCCGCGGCACGTGCGGCGGGTTATGTGAATGCGGGCACCTGTGAGTTTCTGCTCGACCGAGACGGCCAGTTCTATTTTCTCGAAATGAACACACGCATTCAGGTGGAGCACCCGGTCACCGAGTTGGTAATGGGGCTCGATCTGGTGCAGTGGCAGCTGCGTATTGCCGCCGGTGAAAAACTTCCCTTTGATCAGAAGTCCTTCACGCCGCGCGGTTGGGCGATTGAGTGTCGCATTACAAGTGAAGATCCGGCGAACGGGTTCTTGCCGAGCACGGGACGCATTACGCATTTGCACGTGCCAAGCGGACCCGGAGTTCGCTGGGACGGTGGTATTGAAGCCGGGAGCGAGATCGGACTCAACTACGATCCGATGCTGGCCAAGCTCATTGTGCACGCGCCCACGCGACTGCTGGCGATTGCGCGCATGCAGCGGGCGTTGCGAGAGTTGGTGATTGATGGTGTAGAGACATCGCGCGGATTCCACTTGCGCTTGCTGGAACATCCCGACGTCCGGTCTGGCGACATCACCATTCAGTGGCTCGAAGCGCACCTCAACGAACTCACAGGTGCACCGGCCACAGCAGATACGATACAGCTCGCGGCGATTGCGGCAGCGCTGGCAGCGGATCACGATCGCAACGTTCGCAGTGCGGGCGCCGGCGAACCGACCGGTGGTGCAGCTGCCGGTGCGGACACAGTGCCGCACCGCGATGCGTGGCGGGCTGTGGCTCGCCGTGAATCATTGCGACGGGATTGACGTGGCGTCCTCGGTGCGCGCGACAGTGCAGGAGCTGGAAATCAACAGCCTGGCCGCAGGTGGCGACGGTGTCGGTCGGGTTGATGGGCTGGCCGTGTTCGTGCCCCGGTCGGCGCCCGGAGACGTGATCAGTGCGTCGGTGCGGGTGCAGGGTCGCTTTGCTCGCGGAACGGTGCTGTCGGTGTTGCACGCCGCACCAGAGCGGGTGGAGGCACCGTGCGTGCACTTTGTCCGCGACGACTGCGGCGGTTGTCAGTGGCAACATCTGCACATTGACGCGCAACGCGCGGCCAAGGCGCAACTCGTTGTTGACGCCTTCGCGCGTATCGCGAAACAGCATATTGCCGTTCCGCCGGTGCATGGCGATGAGCGCACACTCGCCTACCGCCGCACGATAAGCCTCACAGTGCGCGGCAGTGGAGCGCAGCGCGTGGGGGGCTTTCACTCGCAGCGTGATCCCGATGTGATCGTACCCATCGAGCGCTGTCTCATTGCCGAATCTGAACTGCAAGCGGCCTGGGATGTGATCAGACGAAACGTGGCCAGGTTGCCTGTCACGCGCGTGGACGCCGGAGGTCCGGGCGGAAAACGTGTAGGCAACGGGAGCGGAGCGCCGCGCGCCACATCGGGAGCGCGCGACAAGTCGCACATCGTATCACGCCGCATCAGGCGCGCCGCGTCACAACCGGTTGTGCGTGGCACGGTGCGCGACGACTTGCGCGTGTCATTGCGTGCGCTCGACTCGGGTGATGTGGCGCTGGTGGTGCAGGGCGGGGTGCGCTGGCACGGCGACGACATTGCTTTGCTGGCGGAGCGCGTGCCGGCCTGCAGCGCGGTATGGTGGCAGCCAGGCGGTCGTGATGTACGACTGGTGTGGGATCGTGACGCGAATGCAGACGTCATCGACTCCGCTTCCTCTTCGTCACGCGATGACGCGCTGCAGTTGGCGGCAAGTTTTGTCCAGGTCAATCGCACGGTGGCTGCGGCGTTGCACGCGCACGTGTTGCAACAGGTGATGTCGGCCGCGCCGCGCACTGCAGTAGACGCCTACGCCGGCACCGGTCGCTTGTCGGTTGCGCTGGCCAAGGCCGGCGTCTCCGTCACGTCCATAGAGCATGATGCACAGGCGGTGGCGTTTACCGCGTTGCAGTTGCCTGCGGGTTCGCGCGCGATGGCGGGTCGGGTGGAGCAGCTGCTCAGTGATGCGCTACCCGCCGACGTTGTGGTGCTCAACCCACCTCGTTCAGGGGTGGATGAAGCAGTGACGCACGCGCTCTCACGCTCGGCGGAAAGTGCAGACGCCACAACAGCAGCCAATGATGCATCTCCCGAACTCCTGATCTACGTGAGTTGTGATCCTGCAACACTCGCGCGCGACGTCGCGCGGCTGTCCGGATGGCGCGTTGATTCAGTGACGTGCTTTGACATGTTTCCGCAAACGTCACATGTGGAAACCGTGTGTGTGCTGCGGCCGGAGGCCAAATGAAATACATCGTTGATGTAGGCGGACAACGCATCACTGTAGAACTCGATGGGACGCACGTGCTCGTAAACGGCGAACGCATTGCCGCGACGCTGGAAAACATTGACGGCACACCGGTGCGTCTGCTGCGGGTAGGCGATACGGTACATCGCGTGGTCGCACGTCGCGACGGAGCGCGCGGGCGCTACGCCCTCGATGTCGATGGCTGGCAGTTCGCGGCTGAAGCGCTCGACGAGCGCACGCGTGCGATCCGCGATCTGGCTGCGCAGAGTGCGACGGCGTCCGGTCCTGCACCACTTGTTGCACCGATGCCGGGCCTGGTGGTGCGCGTGCTGGTGGAACCGGGCGCCGAAGTCGCGGCGGGTCAGGGGCTTGTGGTGATCGAAGCCATGAAAATGGAGAACGAACTTCGTGCCGCGTCGGCCGGACGCGTTACGGCCGTTCGTGCGGAGGCAGGAACGGCCGTGAACAAGGGTGCGGTGCTGGTGGAGCTCGAAGCGCTTTAGGCCGCAGCTTCCGCCTTCTTCTCGCGACGTAACCGATTCAGCAGCTTCACCACCATGAACAGGGTGAACGCGATGATTGCAAAGTCCACCGTGTTCTGAATGAAGTTGCCGTAGTTGAGCGTACCGACGCCGGCCTCCTTGGCTGCCTCGAGCGTGGCGTACTCGTTTCCATCCAGCGCGTAGAACATGCTCTTGAAATCACGGGCACCCATCGCCAGCCCCACGACTGGCATGATCAGGTCGTCTACCATCGAGGACACGATCTTGTTGAACGAGGCGCCAATGACCACACCGACGGCGAGATCCATGACGTTTCCTTTGACAGCAAACTCCTTGAACTCCGACATCATGCCCATTGCGTGGCTCCGTATGCGTTCGGGTGCCGGCGCGTAGTCACCGGCACAGCAGTGTCTGCGGGGCCTGACCTGATTGTCGGGTCCGCCATGTATTTCGCAGGCACACAATGGAGCGACCGGGCTGACGGGGCAAGTGGCAGATGCAAGCCGGTCCGGTTAAACGAGCAGCGGTGCCAGGCGCAAGGTTGCCGGCATCACCGGTATCACCGGCGCAGCGCTGGCCGCTAGAAGCGCACCCCGATCATGAGAGGGGCCAGGGTCAGCCCGTTCCCGCGTCCCAGCGTTTCGCCGCTGAACAAATGCACGAAGCGCGCTTCAACGAACCCTTCCGCACCGTATACCGGGGTCAGCACGCCCAGGCTTGCCGTTGCACCGGCAGACGTCAGCATGGTGCTCTCCGACGCGCCATGCCGGAAGACACCCGCACCGGCGGCGGCGTACGCGCCGAGCCAGTCAAAGAAGACGCGTCGCTTGCCCTTGGACGTGAGTTTCAGCGTGGCCCCGGCAATCTGATAGCGACCGGGCAGCGCCTCGTCGGTATCCTTGGACAGCGACGCGTACATTGCTTCCACGCCCACACCGGGCCACGAGCCGCGGGGGGGCACATACCACGCGCCAAGATGGCCACTCACCCCGATCGAGGTCAGTTCACCGAGTCGCCCCAGTGGTGCCACCGGCGAAACCGCCAGGTACGGATGCCAGCCTGAGGCCAGGGAGGCGCCGGAGCGTTGTGGCGCCTCGTCGGAAGGCTGCGCTCGGAGGGGGGCAGACCCTGTCAGCAGGAGAAGGCCGGCGGTGGCGGCGAGCAGCCGTTGGCAGAGCGTGGAAAAGCCTGAACACATCGTGTGGTGACTCCTGGCGATAGTGCGTTGTTGGATCACTGCTTGCAACTCGACCGATTGACACCTGTCCCGATCCTGCGTATCCTTTGGGTCTGTCTTGTTTCGGGTACTCAAGCGAGTGCTGGTGTGCCCGCGTTCCCAACCAGACTACTCTGCCTGCCGGCGGGATTGCCCGAGCCTCGGGGTTCGTGCTCTCGCTGTTTGGCAGTTACCCCAAGGTAACACCGGTACGTTACCTGCCCTTGGAGCCCTATGGGCTCCACCCACTGGGATCGTTTACGCGTTCCCCTGTTGATTGCCCGTATGAAGACTTACAGCGCTACGCCGAAGGATTTTGATCACCGTTGGTACGTGGTCGACGCAGAAGGCATGGTCCTCGGCCGCCTGGCGTCCGAAGTCGCGAAGATTCTTCGCGGCAAGCACAAGCCCATGTTTACGCCGCACATGGACACTGGTGATTTTGTCATCATCATCAATGCGTCCAAAGTGCGCGTGACCGGCAACAAGGCCACCCAGAAGACGTACTTCAAGCACACCGGCTACATGGGACATGAGTCCCACACGCCGTTTGCTTCAGTGCTTGCCAAGCACCCCGATCGTGTGATCGAGAAGGCCGTGTTTGGTATGTTGCCGAAAAATGCGCTGTCGCGTGGCACGGTTCGCCGCAAGCTTCGCGTTTACGCCAGCACCGAACACCCGCACACGGCGCAGCAGCCCACGCCGCTGACCTTCTCGCAGCACGAGGCCAAATAATGTCGACAACGCATGCCATTGGCCGCCGCAAGGAGGCCGTTTGCCGTATCTATCTCACGCCCGGCTCAGGCAAGTGGGACGTGAACGGACGTCAGCTCGGTGAGTTCTTCCCGCGCCCGGCGCTCATCTCGTCCATCCAGCAGCCGTTCACGGCCACTGATACGCTTGGCCAGTACGACGTTCGCGCGCTGCTGAGCGGCGGCGGCGTAGCCGGACAGGCTGGTGCGATCCGTCTTGCCATCGCTCGCGCGCTGGTCAAGGTCGACGAATCGAACAAGCCCAAGCTTCGCCCGCTCGGACTGCTGACGCGCGACGCGCGCTCGGTGGAGCGCAAGAAGCCCGGTCAGCCCGGCGCCCGCAAGAAGTTCCAGTTCTCCAAGCGTTAATCCACTTCGGTGTCGCGGCACTCGCCACGACACCATCAATCCCTCACGCCGTTCGAGTGCGACGCGGGTGCCGGTGCCTACAAGGCGGCCGGTCGCGAAGCACAATGAAGACGGCGGACGCATAACCACACGTACCGCACCATGGCAAACCCGTCACTTGAACAGCTGTTGGCCGCTGGCGTCCACTTCGGACACCAGACGCGCCGTTGGAATCCGAAGATGCGCCGGTTCATTTTCGCCGAGCGCAACGGCATTCACATCATCGACCTGCAGAAGACGCTCCGTCAGATTGAACTGGCGCAGAAGCTCGTCCGCGAGGTCGTGTTGCGCGGCGAGAGCGTGCTCTTCGTCTGCACCAAGCGTCAGCTCGCGGCCATCGTGCGCGATGAAGCGGATCGCTGCAACGCCATGTTCGTCACCGAGCGCTGGTTGGGTGGCATGCTCACCAACTTCCAGACGGTCAAGAAGCAGGTGCGCAAGCTCAAGGAGCTTGAAGCCGGCAGTGAAGATGGCTCGCTGGCCAACTACACGAAAAAAGAACAGCTCATGATGTCGCGTCAGCGCGAGAAGCTTTCCAAGTATCTGGAAGGCATCAAGACGATGACGCGCGTGCCGGGACTGCTCTTTATCGTGGACAGCAAGAAGGAGCGCATCGCGGTAACCGAAGCCAACAAGCTCGGCATCCCGATTGTCTCCATTTGCGACACCAACGCAGACCCGGATCTCATCACGGTACCGATCGCCGGTAATGACGACGCCATCCGTTCGGTTGAGCTCATCACCAAGGCCATCGCCGACACTATCGACGAAGCACGTCGCGAAGCTCCGGCCCGTCCGGCTGACGAAGAGCAGGAGAGCTACGTGTACAGCACCGACCGCGGCGCCGAACCGGCTGCCAAGAGCGAGTCGGAAGCCGATCGCAAGCGTCGCCGTCCGCGTCGTCGTCGTGCCAAGCCCGAGGCCATCGCACGTTTGCGCGGTGAAGCGGGTTCCGAGGGTGCTGAAGGCGGAGACGACTCCGATTCAGGTCCTGATGAAATCGAAGAAACCGGTAGCAACGACGCCACGGCGAGCGCCCAGCCTGAGTAAGGCTGGCTGACGGTGTCTCTCCGCCACGCGCGGCGAGTCCGTCTGGCCTTGTGGTGCAACGCCGCCGGCCCTGCGCCGGCGGCGTTTTCGTAGCAGAGAGCGCCACATCGGCGCAGCGTGTCAGTAGTTGTTTTGCTGTATCCGTGTGTCCGCGCCCCTTGCGAACTCGCGGCCCATGACCGACATCACGACTAACTCGCCCAGGAGACAGGGTTTCGCATATGACAACGATCACGGCCAAAGACGTCGCCGCGCTGCGCCAGCGCACCGGCGCCGGCATGATGGACTGCAAGAAAGCGCTCGAAGAGAACGGTGGAGACATCGACGCTGCGGTAGAGTGGCTGCGTAAGCGTGGCATCGCCAAGGCTGAGAAGCGCGCCGATCGCAGCACGTCGGAAGGACTCATCGGCTCGCACGTACTCGATGGCGCCACCGTTGGTGTGCTTGTCGAACTGGGTTGCGAGACAGACTTTGTCGCGCGCAATGACGACTTCGGCGCAACGCTCAACACACTGGTCGAGCAGATGGCGTCGTCGGGTGCCGCTGACACGGCGGCGTTCCTGGCCACGTCAATGAACGGGCAGTCGGTTGACGAGTTTGTGAAGCTTGCGTCGGGAAAGACGGGTGAAGCGATGCAGGTGCGCCGTGTCGCGCGCGTTGAGGCAGGCAGCACGGGCACGGTCGGTGTGTACCGCCATCACAACGGCAAGCTGGCCACGCTGGTGGCAGTCAACGCTTCGTCGGCGGATGTCGCGAAGCATGACGCCACGCTCGAAGCCGCCAAGTTCATCGCCGAGCACATCGCCGCTGCCGCACCGATAGCGGTTGACCGTGATGGCGTACCGGCCGACAAGCTTGAGAGCGAGCAGCGTATCGCCGAAGACCAGGCGCGTCAGACCGGCAAGCCGGAAGCCATGATCGAAAAGATCGCCAAGGGCAAAGTGGAGTCGTTCCTGAAAGAAGTGACGCTTCTGCCACAGGCGTGGGTTCGTGATCCGTCCAAGAGCATCGCCGACGTGCTGAAGGAGCATGGCAAGACGGCCGGTGGCGAGCTCACCGTCACATCGTTCGTTCGCTTTCAGCTTGGTGTTGAATAACCCGTGACAGATGACCAACACTCCATCGGCTCGGAGGCTGTGCCCTCCGGGTCGTTGAAGTATCCGCGCGTCTTGCTCAAGCTGTCCGGCGAAGCACTCGCCGGGGATCGCGGACTTGGTTTTGACTTTGATCGGATGGGATTTTTTGCCGAGCAGATTCAGGGTGTCGTGTCGATGGGTGTGCAGCTCGGGTTGGTGATTGGCGGCGGCAATATTGTGCGTGGTTCGCAGTTGGCGCCGCTGGGCATGGACCGGGTGTCGGCGGACTACATGGGCATGCTCGGTACCGTTATCAACGCACTGGCATTGCAGGACGTGCTCGAGAAGCGGGGACTCGATACCCGGGTCATGACCGCGATCCGCATGGAGGAGTTGGCTGAGCCGTATATCCGTCGTCGCGCCATGCGTCATTTCGAAAAAGGGCGCATTGTGATCTTTGCGGCGGGAACCGGCAACCCCTACTTTTCCACCGATACGGCGGCGGTGCTTCGCGCTATCCAGATGAAGGCCGATATCATCATCAAGGCCACCAGTGTGGATGGCGTGTACAGTGCCGATCCCAAGAAAGATTCGAACGCCCGCCTCTACGAGACAATCAGTTACCGCGACGTGATGCTCGGCGAACTCCGTGTGATGGACCAGACAGCGATCACGCTGTGCAAGGAGAACTCGCTGCCGCTGATCGTCTTGAACATCAACCAAACAGGCGCCGTGGCCGCTGCGGTTCGCGGTGAGCGCATAGGGACTCTCGTTTCATGAGCACTGTCGCCCAGATTCTCAAGGATTGCCGTTCCGGCATGGAAAAGGCCGTCGAGGCCTCCAAGCGTGACTTCTCCGGTATCCGCTCCGGTAAAGCGTCGCCCAACATGCTCGACACCGTGCGCGTGGAAGTGTACGGCTCGGTGATGCAGCTCAACCAGGTGGCCAGTGTCTCGGCGCCGGAGCCGCGCATTCTCATGGTCATGCCGTTCGACAAGGGACAGGCCAAGCTCATTGAGAAGGCAATCCGCGACAGTGATCTTGGGCTGGAACCGTCCAATCAGGGTGGCACCATCCGTGTTCCGTTGCCGCAGATGACAGAGGAGCGTCGCAAGGAGCTGGTCAAAGTGCTGCACAAGCTGGCCGAAGACGGGCGCATTGCGGTGCGCCATGCGCGCACCGACGCCAAGGACAAGATCAAGAAGCTCGAGGGTGTGTCGGAAGACGACAAGAAGCATGGTGAAAAAGATCTGCAGAAGGTGCACGATGAGTTCATCGCGCAGATTGAAGCGGCCGTGAAGGCCAAGGAAGCAGAGGTGATGGCCGTTTGAGGCCATCGCACACCAAACGTCTATTCCCATGTCAGCCACGCCTGCCGTGAGTCACATCGCGATTCCTTCAACCGACACGCCAGCGGAGCATGGTGGTGTTGGCGCGACCGGCGTGCAGCCCACCGACGGATTGCTGCTCAAAGTGCAGCGCGCGCCGGTACCGCGGCATATTGCGATCATCATGGATGGCAACGGACGGTGGGCCCGTGAGCGCATGATGCCGCGGCCGTTTGGACATCGCGCCGGCATGAAAGCCGTGCGCGCTGTGGTTGAGGCGTCGATCGCCTCAGGGGTTGAATGGCTTTCCCTGTTTGCCTTTTCGCAGGAGAACTGGCAGCGCCCGCAGCCCGAGATTTCGGCGCTCATGTCGCTGCTGGAGGAGTACGTCAACTCCGAGTTGCGTGAACTCAAGGCGCAGGGTGTGCGCGTGCGTGTGCACGGCGATCTCACTCGTTTAAACGATGCCGCGTTGCGCGCCGTGCAACATGCGGTGGCGGAGACGGCGGAGTGCACGCGGCTTGGTCTCAATCTGTTTATTTCGTATGGCGGTCGCGCCGAACTCGTGCGTGCCATGCAGCTTATTGCGGGTGATGTGCAGGCGGGTGTGATCACGCCGGAGCAGGTCAACGAAGATGTGATTCGCGCCAGGCTGTACACGGAATCATGTCCTGATCCTGACCTGCTTATCCGCA
>JAABRT010000027.1 GCA_011390805.1 Gemmatimonas sp.
CCTGGCCAGCCCGGTCGCGCGGCAGGCGGGCATGCTGTCCCAGCTCGAGGGTTTCTATCGCGCCGAAATCCCCAAGCAGAAGCTGTTTGACCAGATCGCGTCAGACGTGTGGGTATCCGACGCGCGGCTGTGGCAGCTGTACAAGGACCGCAACGATACCGCCCGTGTTTCGTACGTCGCGTTCCGCCCGGAAAATGCCCAGGGCAGCGTTGAGGTGACGGAGGCCGAAATCTCCCAGTATTACAATGAGAATCGCGAGTCGTTTGAACGCCCGGCGCGCGCCGTTGTCGCACTGGTGGCCGTGGAGCGCGCCGTGACCGCGGCCGACTCGGCCGCCGCACGCCGTCGCATTGATTCATTGCGCGCCGAAATCGTGGCTGGCGCTGATTTCGCGGAAGTTGCTGAGCGCGAGTCGGTGGATTCGTCCTCGGCAATCAACGGTGGTGAACTGGGCAGTGGCGTGCGCGGACGTTTCGTCGAACCGTTCGAAAACGCTGCGTACGAGTTGAGCGTGGGCGAGATCTCGCAGCCGGTGCAGACGCAGTTTGGCTGGCACCTGATCAAGCTCGATCGCAAGAACGGCGACACGCTCGACCTGCGACACATTCTGATCAACGTGGGTCAGAGCGATTCCACGCAGGCCGCCACCGACCGCTTGGCCGACCGATTGTTTGCCATCGCGGGCAGTGCAACGGAACCGGCGCTGTTTGACAGCGCGGCAGCCGAGCTTGGCCTCCCCGTGTCATCGGTCGTTGTGCTTGAAGACGAGCCGCTCAACTTTGCCGGACGCTACGTCCCGAGCGTGAGCGCGTGGGCCTTCAGCGGTGTACAGGTTGGTGAGTCCAGCGACTTGTATGACGCGCCGGAAGCCTATTACATCGCCCGTCTTGATTCGGTGCGTGCTGGTGGCATTGCTCCACTCGACGACGAGCTGAAGGCGGAGATCCGTCGTCGCCTCGAACGCGAAAAGCGCGTGGACGCGCTGCTCCCGCTGGCAACACAGCTCGCCGAACAGGCGCGTCGCACCTCCCTTGAGGATGCTGCCGCCGAGTTGGGCCAGCAGGTGCAGCAGTCAATTCCCTTCGCGCGCGCCACATTGGTTCCGGGCATCGGACAGTTCAACACTGCCGTCGGTGCTGCCTTTGGACTGTCGGTAGGCGAAGTGAGCAACGCCGTCCGCACCACGGACGACGTGTACGTGCTGCGTCTCGACGCCTTCACCCCGGCCGACAGCGCTGACTTCGTGAGCAGTCTGCCCGGATTCCGCGCGCAGACCACGCAGGCGCTGCGCTCCGAGCGCGTGCAGCAGTACCTGATCGGACTGCGCGAAGACGCCAACATCAAGGACGAGCGCCAGAAGATCCGCGCCAACCTGCGTCGTCAGGCGCCGGTGTGATAGCGCCGTAACCACGTAGTGAAAAAGCCCCCGACATCATCATGATGTCGGGGGCTTTTCATTTTCACTTTGCCGAAAATCGGTGAGGCGATCGGATCGCGCTGCCAGACTGCCAGACGTCAGTTCAGCAGTCGCTTTGGTTCCGGCCGGTCTTCCTCACGCACAGTCGGGTCGGCAGCGGGCGCTGATGCATTTACCGAGCGTGTATTGTTTGGCGGTGGCTCGGAAATCGCCTTTTGCGCATCGTTGAGGTTGCGCTTGAACTCGGTGATGCCCTTGCCAAAGGATCCGGCGATTTCAGGAATGCGCTTGGCTCCAAAGAGCAGCAGCACCACCACGAGCAGAATGAGGATTTCTGTAAATCCGATTTGACCGAAGCCCATGGGGTCTCCTAGAACAGGGATCGTGCAATGAGATAAGCGATCAGAACGCCAACCAGACTCAGTAGCGATACATCGAGCGCCACCGGCCCAACCGCGAACTTCAATATAATGAGGTCGATCGGAAGCGGGCCAATTGCCGGCTGAACGCCTGCGGTAAGAAACTCCTTCACCGCCCCCGATGGCAAGAACCGTCGGGCCAACTGTGCCATCAATCCACCAACCACAAATCCAACACTGAGCACCAGCAGGTGGAACACCGGCCGATGCTTCGAGGGTCCGCTAGCCATTACCAGCGACGATCAACGGCGTAGCCGATCGCCTCGAGCAACATGGCCTTGGCCGGGCCACCCGGCACCGCAGCCAAAGCTTCCTCGGCTTCGCGGGCAAACTGGTCCGCGCGTCGGCGGGCGTACTCAATACCGCCAGACTCGTGCACCAGTTGAATAACATCCGTCACCGACTCCTCATCCGGATCTGTGGTGGCGAACAATTCTTCAACGCGGGCACGGGATGCGGGTGACATGTTGCGCAGCGACGCGATCAACGGCAGCGTGACCTTATGCTCACGCAGGTCGAGGCCGCTGGGTTTGCCGGTCATTTCGGCGGTCTCCGTGTAGTCGAGCAGATCGTCGGCTACCTGGAAGGCCATACCCAGACGCTCTCCGTATCGCGCGAGTGCCTGTTGATGTGATGGCGCACCGCAGAGCGCACCCACCGAGCAGGCAGCGACAAAGAGCGCCGCCGTTTTTGCCCGGATGAGATGCTCGTAGTCGTCTTCGGTAAACGCCAGCGCATCGAAAGCGGCAAGCTGCCGCATTTCGCCGAGCGTCATGGCGTCAGACGCGTTTGACACAGCACGCATGATTTCGATGTCTTCGAGCTTCACCAACTCGCGCATCACGCGCGAGTAGAGGAAGTCACCCATGATGACCGAAATCTGGTGACTGAAGAGTGCGTTGACTGTGGGCATGCCGCGACGCAAGACGGAATGATCGACTGCGTCGTCGTGAATGAGCGTTGCGAGATGCAACAGCTCCACTACGGCAGCGCAGGTAATCGCACGCGATTGCATGCCGTCGTCCACAGCGCTGGACAACAGGGTGAGCGTAGGGCGCAGCAACTTTCCCTTCATGCTGAGCAAGTGGTTGCCCACTTCCTGCACGAGGGGAACGTCGGCGGTGACGATGCGCCGGATTTCTCCGGGCACCGCCTCGAGTTCCCGGCGAACCGGTGCCTGAATGTCGCGCAATGCGGCGGCCAGCGCCGAAGGGGTGCGTGCGGATACAGTCATCACGCTACCTGTTCGAGCGCAGCCAGTCGATCGGCGACGTCGCGGAATTGAATGTCAGTTGCGTACACGCGTTGAAAATAGCTCCGTGCCTCGTCCCGGCGCTGCAAGGCTTCGCACGCATATCCCAGCAGGTACAGTACTCCGACCCGCTGTTCATCGTTGAGCCCGGGTTCATGCAGCGCCCGAGATAGAACGGTCACGGCCACCGGAAAGCTCCCTTGCTCCAGAAAACACTGTCCCAGCGCCTCGTACGCAGGGAGGCGATGGGTCGGACTTCGGAGCGCCCGCTGGAACTCCGCAATCGCGTCGTCCAGCAGTCCCATCTCCTTGTACGCTACGCCGAGATCATAATGGCTCTCATAGTCGTCTTCGCCAAGGCTTCGGGCCACACCTTCTCGAAAATGTTGGAGCAGCTGATCAAAATCGGCGTTTTCGTCGCCGGTGATCGTGGGTTCCTTGAGGCGCATGCGCGTGTCAGCCGTGTCCCCATCGTCGGACAGCCAGTCGGCCAGATTGACGTATCCGTCATCGGCTGACGAGGGAGCGGACGGACGTGCCGGGGGAGGCGGTGCGGCGTCTCCAAGGGCAATGCGCGCACGATCATCCCATGGATCGAGCTCGAGCACGCGTACGTACACCGATTCCGCACGGGCCGCCAGACCGGTGCGCACGAGCGCATCGGCGAGGTCGAGGTAGCTCTCGCGCAGCCGCTCGCGATCGCCGAGCCTGACTGCCAACTCCACACGCTTCTGGTGGAAGCCGATGTTGTCGGGCGCGGCGCGCACCATGTCGTCGCTGACGCGGGCGGCATCATCAAGTTCACCCTGCACCTCAAGGCCAAGCACGGTCGTGGCCAACTCCGTGAGTCCCGCCTCGAGCTCTCCCGCTTCGAGCAGCGCTTCAGCCAGGCGACGTCGGCGCGCCCAATCGCCCGGATGCGCGTCGGCTTCTTCACGCAGCCGTTCACAGCGCATGAGCGCGACGTTCACGACCGCCGTCGGCGCCTCGGGTGTGAGCAACGCGTCGAGATCGCTGGAATCGCCTTCGACGTGCAGATATTCGAGCGCGGCGGCTTCGGCGGGTTGATCGGCGTCGAGTGTGTCGAGCGAGTCGAGCGAGTCGAGCGTATCGGAGGGTGCGTTCTCCGTCTCGATGGTGTCGAGTGCAGCGAACGGCTCGACCGCATTCGCTGTCAGCGTCGCCTCGAGCGCGTCTACGCCGTCGAGTTCGTCGTCGGCCAGGTCGAGCAACGAGTGGTCGTAGGCCGCGTTGTCGATCGAGCGGTCTTGTGCCACGTCGTGTGCACCATCGTGCGCCCAATCAATGGCAGCCTCGGCTACTGGATCGGCTGCAGCGTCGCTTGGTGCGTCGCTTGGTGCGTCGCTTGGTGCGTAGGCGGCAGCCTTGAGCGTGGGCAGCTGAGCATCCGGGATGACGATAGGCGGCAGCTCACCCGGCAGGATGAAATCGTGCGGGTTGAGACGAGGCGGCGTGGTGCGCCACCGTTCGGCCACTTGCTCGCTGAGCGACGCCTGGTGCACCAGTGCGGCGGCGTCCTCAGCCTCTTCATCAACCTCTTCCGCGTACTCAGCGTCTGCTGCCTGATGCTCACCGTGGACGGGTGCCGCTTCCACGAACTCATCTGCCAGCACAGCGTCGACTGCTGGCCGGTCCGCCACTACGTGCGCGACTTCCGCCTCGTCCGCCGCGACCTCGTTAATCGACTCCTCGTCTGCCACCACCTCGGCGATAGCCCCTTCATCCGCCCCTGCCTCAGCGATCGCCACCCCGTCTGCCAGCACCTCAGCAACGGGCACCTCGTCGTCCACCTCGCCAACGACGGCCCCCTGATCCGCTTCTGCGTCGGCGACTACCGCTTCGTCCGCCACACCCTCAACGAAGGCCGCCTCGTCAGCCACCACGTCAACAAACGCCGCCTCGTCGGTTACCACATCGGCCAGTGAGACATGCTCGGGACTGAAGTCCGCCGTCGCTGCGTTGTTGTCGAGCGAGTAGCCCCGAACATTGTCCAAAACTCCGTCGACAGCAGCCTCGTCCTGCACGCTGCTGTGAGTGTCCAGCGGAGCGTCTTGCGCGTGCACTATTGACTCCGCCGCGTCCTCCGGCTCCTCCGGCTGTACCGCCTCAATGGAGTCAGACAAAAACGCTTCGTGCATTTCCACGGTGGCATCATCAGCGGGAGCTTGCGCCAGCACGTCGTGCATCTCGCCCAGGGGCTCCTCGGACAGCGCCTGCCAAGTCAGTTCAACCGACTCATCAGACAGCGCCTCAGGCATCAGCTCCGCGGACTCCTCCGTCAAATCCTGCCGCGGCGCCATCGCGGACTCATCCGTGAGCGACTGCCCCTTCGGGGTCTCATCAGCGACGAGCTCCACCATGGACCCGCTCACCGATTCGGCGTCCATCGCCTCCATCGCATCGAGATCGAGAAACTCAAGGGGTGCCAGATTCTCCGGTCCAGCTCCCACCTCGGCTTCGCCCTCCACCACCGACTCAGCGTTCCGCGAGGTCTCACGACCGATCTCCCGATCAGCCTCCCGGTCGGCATCCATGGCGTCATCGATGCTCACATCCGACATCAGGTCTACACTGCCAACTTCAATCCATTCAACCTCTTGCGAATCGTCAGACGAAGCACTTTCACCCGGCACCTCGGACGCAGTCTCAGGTAGGGGCTGATCCGCCGACGCATCAAGCGACACATCAAGCGACGCATCAAGCGACACATCAAGCGACGTTTCAATCGACGTTTCAAGTGACGCTTCAACTGACGCTTCATTCGACGTTTCAAGTGACGCTTCAAACGAAATTTCAAGCGACGCTTCAAGTGACGACTCAATATCAAGCAGCATCCCGTCTTCGCTATCGGCCACGAGTCCCTGCAACAGCTCGGCCGGAGGCACCTCGTTATCGTCGGCCGGCTCGAAGCCAAGTGCGTCGGTCAGCCCTTCAGGGACAGACGCCTGCTCAGTTGGCGCGACATCAGCGGGGAGTTGGCCCTCTACCAACGAGGCTGTTTCTATCGCCCCTTCGTCCGGCGCCGGTTCCGGCGAGTTGGCTTCGAAGCCATCCAAGGGCTCCAGCAGATCGTACGCGTCATCAGGATTGCTGGGATCGAAAATCAGCAGGTCATCGAGCGAGCTCGTGCGAGCCGGGGGCGCCGACAGCTCGCGCGAAGCACTCGCGCCATTCCCGTTGCTGTTGGCGTTTCCGTTCAGCGGCGCGCCGGACTCCACCGCGGCGGAACCGATCGGCGGCGTGGGCGGCACCGCGTCATAGTCAATGTCCAGGAACACCAGACTGTCGGCAGTGCTCTTCTCCTGCTCCTGCGCCGCGGCCGCGTCGGCCACCGTGGGCAGCTCAATGCCAACCCGCGCCGCGTGCTCCTCCACGAGGCGCCGCACCTCGGTAAGCTCGGGCATGAGGCTGGCGACTTCGCTGAGCGACGTCATGGCCTCTTCGTTGCGCCCCTCCTTTTGCATGCGGGACGCATACTCCAGAAAGTTGCGCGTCGCGTCACCGCGCATTCCCTTACGCGCGCACACGCGTCCCAGCGTGAGATAAATGCCTACACGACCCGGCGCGTGACGCAGGATCTTGTTGCACAGCGCGATGGCGTTGTTGAACAGCCCGACGGCGGTGTAATGCTCGACGGCACGCTCGTAGGAGGCGACAGCCTCCGGGACGCGGCCAAGCCGCAGCGTGAGGTCGCCGACCTTGTTCAGAACTGCGACATCGACTTCCTCGCCCGCTGCGTCACCCGCTTCAATAGCGCGCGCGTAGTGGACAATTGCCTTGTCGAAGTCTCTTTGCGACTCGAGCTCGGCCGCTTTTTTCCTGAACTTCGCGGCGTTCGACATCGGCGCGAGAAGTGCTCCCGTGAAGGTCGCAGTTTTAGGCTCGTCCGACGGACGACAGCGAGAAGAAATGGGACCGAGAAGCTATGTCACTCTGTGATAGTGATCAAGCGCCCCACACGCTCCGCACTTCCCCTCAGTGACGCACGCCGCGTGCTTTACGCAACGTGTCCGGGCGATACGCAAGGGCGATGCGCACCGGACGGCGATTGGGCTCTCAGGACGGAGGGGTGGGGCGCGCCATGACATCAAGCACGCGCGACCAGCGCATGGGCGCCTGCGCCTCTCCCCGGCAGGCATAAAAGCAGTCGTCGCAGGCAATCGGTTGGTACGGAGACCACTGCTTCCAATCCACATCCGGCGGAAAATCAGGGCAACGTCTCACCTTGCCGTACGGGTCTACGTGCACGGTGGTGGTACCACTTGGACAGGGCTCGGTCATACCGCCGCGCACCCAGCGGGGAATCTCGGAGAGATAGTGATCCGAGTTGGTGATCACACCGCGATGCGCGCGTTTGTACGCCAGCAACGACTCAATGGCGGCGCTCAGGGCACGCTGTTGCTCCTCGCGCAGCAGATGCGATTGATTGCCGTTTTTGGCGTCGGTGTACACCGAGAAGTTCACGCCGGCGCCCAGCCGGGCGGCCGTCTCCACCAACGGCATCAACTGGTCGAGATTGTCGTCTTTGATAACGGTGTTGAAGCGCACACTGCCAATGCCGGCGGCTTTGATGCGCGGCACGGTATCGAGGATTTTGGCCGTCAGTCCGGGAATACCGCGGGCATCATCATGTCGGCCGTCCAGATAGTCCAGCGAGATATTGAACTGGTCAAGCCCCGCGTCCCACAGCGACTTGGCGCGGTCTACGGTGAGCATTGCGCCGTGAGTGATCATGGCCAGATACGACAGATGCGTCGCCTCGCGAACCGACGCCACGATGTCTTCCAGATCACGTCGCAGCGTGGGCTCGCCTCCGGTGAAGGTGATCATCATCGGATTGAAGCGACGCGCAATATCGGAGAACTCCTTGAGTTCATCGGCTTTGGCCGACTTGGGCGTCTTCCAGTAATCACAAAAGCCGCACGACGCGTTGCAGCGCATGGTGACTTCGAGATTCAGCAGCACGGGACGCCGGCGCATGCGCAACCAGGCGTATTTGGTCATGAACAGCGGCACGTGCCACGGCTTGTATCGCGAACTCAACATGCCTGTTTACCCGATGAGAGACACCAGCGCACGCTCACCGAACAGAACGCCGATCGTAATCGAACTTGATGTCAGAGTTGGCCTTCAGGGAAATGAAGAAGTTGAACAGAAAGTTGCCATTGGGAATGCGGGAGAACGAAAACACCGCGTTCCAGTCGTGTAACTCGCGATTCAAACCAATCTGAAGCGACCCGAAGTCCCGTCGGGTCACGTCATACATCGCACTCAGGCTGGTGCTCCAGTTTTGCGTGAGCCCGAAGCTGAGGTTGCCACTGAGATTCTCACTTGGCGGCCGCACAAACTGCGGCCCGCCTGGTGTGGTAAAGCCATCGGGTTCAAAACCTGCCGGTGGCGCCGACAACGCTTCCAGCTCACAGTTCACACGGGCAGGCGTGCCGAGCGGGAACTGTCCGCAGAAGTCCGCGGGGTTAAATGCGATTTGTGTGCCGCCCGGTTTGAGCGGACGCTGCCGGTTGGAGTTGTACGTAACAGACGCCCTCCACCCCTGCCCCGGCGTGCTAAGGAACATGCCGTCACTGCGCGCATCGGAGCCGGCAGCGCTGAGTCCACCGCCGCGCTGATTGAAATCGCTACGTGAGGCACGCGTGGCCGAATCGGCCTCGCTCGGCGCTTCAATGTTGCCACCAAGCCCCAATAACCGGCTCACAAAACCAACTATGCTGGACTTGCCATCAAGCGAGAAGTTCACACCCAGTTCCGTGCGATACGGACTGAAGACGGCCGTATCACTGATCGGATCACCCTGAAACAACTCGTAGCCAAGCTGGAAATCGAGATTGGGCAGCAGATCAGTACGAGCCTGAATGCGGAAGTCGCGCTCTACAAATCCTGATGCGGCGGTGTCGGCGCGGATGAAGTCGTACGACAACGACGAGAAGTTGAGCGCCAGCAGACGAATTTTTGTGCCTTCCGGAGCTTTTGCTGCAATCGGCGCCGCCCCCGGCTCATCACCGGGACGCAGTGCGGCAGCGCTGTCGGAGGCCAGCGAATCGCCAGCAGCTTCCGAATCGAGGCCGGCGTCTGCACCACGGCGCTCCTCGGGCTCGCGCGGCCGGAGCTTTGCTTCGAGCGTGGTAGAAAAAGTGAGCGCGAGTGCGTTGCGCGGAAGCGCGCCCAGATACCCCTGTCGCGTGCGCCCTGTCGCCTGCAAGAAGTCATCGCTCACATCAGCCGACGGCGACAGCGTGTACGACACTGCCGGATTGATCGTATGGCGAAATGCCTCCACCGGTCCGACGCCGGGAAAGATTCCGTTGAAGGTGGGCGCCGCGCTGACGCCGTACACCAGGCGTTTACCCTGCGACACATAGCGACCGCCGCTCAACTCGGAACGCACAATCAAGCCCGCCGACGGATCGGAGTTGGCCAGCTGTACGTTGGGCGAAAGATTCCACGTGCCCTGAAAAAAGCGCGGCAGGTTGAACGAAGTCTGCCAGTCAATGTTGGTGAAGAACCGCTGTGCGAACACGCGCGTGGAAACGATCGACGTGTCGTTCACATCCCGCACCACGCGCTGCTCGGGGTAGTTGTCAAAGCGCTCGGTAATGGAGATGCTGTTGCCGATCTGAAAATCAAAGATCTTGATGGGCGTTTCAAACCCGAAGTTGGTGTTGCTTCGTGATGCGTTCACCATTGTGGAATCCACGCCTCCGTTGCGGCCCGGCGTGAACACCGATCCAAACTGCAATCCCTGATCGATCTTGTCCGTACGATTCTGGTTGAACCGCACGCTTGGCGTCCACTCCAGCGCGCCAAACGCCAACGTTCCCATGGTGAGATTCAGGTTGGGCAGATTCGTCTCCACCTGATCGCGCCCCGGATACTGTTTGCGCGTTCCACCCACGCTGATGCGCGCCGGTCCGATCGGCATCTGGTAGTTGAGCTGCGAAACAATGGTGCCCACCGCGCCCTGATTGTTGAACGAGGTTTCCCGCTGCACCGACGTATTGGTTACGAAGTTCACGTTGGCCGACAATCGAGTCTCCTTGTTGAAGCTCTGATTGTGGCGCCACGTGACCGACGTATTCTTCTGTCCGTCGGCGCGCGAGGTGTACGACATGTTGGCCTGACCATCAATGAACCGCGACAAGAACTTGTAGCGTACATCGGAGTTCAACCGCGTCCACCCTGCGTCAAAGCCGCCCCCGCCTCCTGCGCCGCCTGACCGCCAGTCGAGCGAGGCTTGCGCGTCGGCAAAATCGCTGATGGCAAAAAACCATCCAACGTTTTGCACCGTGCGCTGGTAGTTCGCGCTGTTGCGGAACAGTTCGGCCACACCGAACCGGGGCGTGAGCAGGCCGCTGCGGCGTCCACTGCGTCCATCCTGAAAGAAAAACGGCAGCCAGAACACCGGTACTTCACCCAGATACAACAGCGCCGACCGTCCAACGACCACGGAGTTGCTGACAAACTTGATGTCGGACGCGGTGAAGTGAAAATGCGGATCTTCGAGGTCACAGTAGGTGAAGTCGGCGCCGTGAAAGAAGACGCGTTGACCACCCACGTTGGTGGTGTCGTTAAAAAACGTGCTGCTCTTTGCATTCACGTACAATCGGTCACCCGACACCACGGATGTGGCAAAGGCACCGGTGGTGCCTTCCTGCGCCCGCAGATCGTAGCGGATCTCACCCAGTGCCAGAAAATCGTCGCCATCGGCCTGTGAGGGATCGCGCAAAAACACCGTATCCCCGCGCGCCACCACCAACTCGGTTGAGTCGTTATACACGATGGTGTCGCCAACCAGCATCGTACCATCACGCTGCACGGCCGACGGTTTGCCGCGCATCACCAGCTCCCGCGTGCCCGCATCAAAGCGCACCGTGCTGCCCTGATACTGCACCACACGATAGCCGAGCCGTGCCACGAGCTCACGCATGATGGAATCGGGCTCGGCCCATTCCACCAGCACCCGATCGCGACTGAGCGGCTCACGCTGCTGCGACTGAGGATCGCCGCGAGGCGGCTGGGCCTGCAACACCTCAGGCAACGCCGCGCTCAGCAGTGCGCACAACAGCGATGAAATCAACAGCGCACTACGCCAACTCACGCGATTGCCTCACTCCCGATGCGCTGAGCGCGCAGCTTGCGGCGGTACACGATGCTTGAGAGCACGATGCCACCTTCGTACAGGAAATACAGCGGCAGTGTCATCAGACCGGTGGCCGTGATGGCATCGCCGGGCGAGATGAGCGCCGCGAGCGCGAGGCATCCAACAAAGGCGTGCCGACGGAATTTTCTCAGCAGGATGGGCGTGACAATACCGAATGCCGTAAGCGCGAGAATAACCATGGGAAGTTCAAACGCCGCACCGAACGCGAGACACATTCCGAAGACAAAGCTGAAATAGCGTTTGACCTCGAGCATGGGCGTGAAGGCCTGCGTCTGAAACATTACAAGAAACTCAAGCGTGACTGGCAGTACCACGTAGAACGCCATGGCCACGCCGCACGCAAACAACAGAAAGCCGCCCATCAGCACCGGAATCACCACCTTCTTTTCGTTGGCGTACAACGCCGGCGAAAGAAAGGCCCAGATCTGATAGAACACCACGGGCAACGCCATGAAGATGCCGAGCCCGAGGGACAGCGAAATCACCACATTGAACGGATCAGTGGGACTCGTATACACGAGTTGCTGCGTAATCGTTTCCTGCAACGGACGCTGCAAATAGTTGAGCAGGTCAATGGACTTGGTAGACAGCAAGCCAAAGCCGATGATGAAGCCGGCGGCCAGCGCCATCAGAATCTTGAACAAACGCCAACGCAGTTCCTCGAGATGATCGAGGAACGGCATTTCGTCATGCAATGACTTCGGTGCGTCGGCTGTCACGTTCCGCGCGTCGGCTGCAGCGATCCCTGATCAGGGAATCGCCGCAAGCCGCTCCTTGGCGAAATCGGCAGCATTCGAGCGCGGATAGCGCTGAATCAGCTGCTCAAGCAACGGCTTGGCCGCGGCCGTGTTGTCCTGCTCCAGCAGGCTCAGCGCGCGCTTGTACAGCGCATCGGGAGCCTTGGGAGAATCGGGATACTTGCTCACCACTGCTGCGTAGGCGGTTTCAGCGGCCGGACGTCGGCCTTCCGCCGCGTAGGATTCCGCAATCCAGAACTGCGCTTCTGACGCCAGATCTGACCCGGGGTAGTTGAGCAACAGATCACCGAACGCGATGCGCGCGGACTCATAGCTGCTGCGACGGAAGTGATCCACACCGTCCTGATACAACTGGTTGGGGCCGGGCAATCCCGGATTCGGGATAACAGCACCACCGGTTGGCGGTGTAGCGGGCGGCGTGCCACCTGATGCCGGATCAACGGGCGGCTGTGTTCCGGGAGGTACGTTCATTGGTGGAACGCCACCCATGCGCGACGCTGTCTCCAGCTCGGCGCGCAGGCCACGAATAATGCTCGCGCTCTGACCGAGCAGCTCCTGCACCTGCACCAACTGCTCATTTACCCGTCGGAACTCACCACGCGCGTCGCCCTCAAAGGCCAGCTGACGGCTGGAGAGGCGCGACAACGAATCGCTGACAGCCTTGATGATGGTGGCCGTCTGTGCGAGTGCCTGCGCTTGCGCCTGCGCGCTGCGCTGCGATTCGGCGCGCACCGTATTGATGTCGCTCTGCAGCACCCGCACATCACCGCGCGTGGCAAAGCAGCCGGTGCTGCCAATCAGCAGCACCGGAAGTGCAACCCACAGGGCGCTGCGTCGCGTACGCCCGCTCACCGCGCCCTCGCGACTCACGGAGCGCGCAGCTCTTCGCCGCCGGCGATCAGCACAAACTCGCCGCGACGATTCTGGGCCCATGCTTCTTCATTCGATCCCGACGCCGCGGGACGCTCACGACCAAAGCTCATCGTCTCAATGCGCGTGGCGTCAATGCCGCGGTCGGTGAGGTAGCGCTTGGCCTGATCGGCACGGCGACGGCCGAGTGCGATGTTGTACTGATCGGTGCCGCGCTCGTCGGTGTGTCCTTCAATGCGAATACGCACGCCGGGATTCACGTTCAGCACGCGCAGCTTCTCGTCCAGCGTGGCGCGCGCATCGGGGCGCAGCTCGTCGCTGTTGTAGTCGAAGTACACCGTCTGCAGCATCACTGCACGTGCCGCTTCGGTGGCGCGACGGATTGAATCCGCACGAGCCGCTGCCAGGGCCGCGCTGTTGTCTTCTGCCGGAGGCGCCACGGTGACGGGGGCCGTCACCGGTTCCTGCGCCGGCGCAACGTCCACGGGCTTCTTCTTGCACGCCGCGGCGGCGAGGGGGAGCGCGAGCAGGAGCGTGGCAATGCGGTACTTAACGTTCATCAGGGACTTCTCCGGGAAGCGGAAACAGAGTTCAAAGTGACGTACGCGAAACTCAGGAGCTTTGGATTACAACGGGACCAACATCAGTAACTGCACAAGTAACTGCACAGCACAACACACCCTTCACAGCGCCAAACTACGCAAAACGCCACACCACGTGGCTCACGTTTACGGCGTGCTCACCAGTCGTGGAGACCAATCACCAAACCGCGCACGTGAACCGCGCGTGACCTGACGCATGCGCCCTGTTTCAATGTCTGTCACCCACAACTGTTCCGAACCACCACGCGTTGACGAGAAAACAAGATGCCGACCGTCCGGCGCCCAGGCCGGCGCCTGATTGCGTCCATCGCTGGTCACCTGCCGCAACGACCGGTCGCTCAAGCCATAAATGAGAATCTGCTGCGTCCCGCCAACTTCCGACGACATGGCGATAAAGCGACCGTCCGGCGACCACACGGGGTCAGCGCGGACATTGCGCTCCCCGTACGCGTCGGCGGTGAGCAATGAGACGTTCGTACCATCTGCGTCTGCAATATATATCTCATTGCGCCCGCTGCGGTCGGAACTGAAGGTCACCCGGCGACTGTCCGGGCTCCAGCTGGGCGCCAGATTGATGCTGCCACGCGAAACCGACACGCGCGTTGGGCGCCCGCCATCAAAGGGCATGACGAAGAGGTCGGTTGAGCCGGCGGTGGCCTCGACGCTTCGGCTGAACACCACTGAGCGGCCATCAGGAGACACCGACGGGGTAACGTCGTTGGCACCCTTCTCATTGGTAAGTGAACGCTGGGCACCGGTGATCACGTCAGTGACGTACAGCCGGATGCGATCTTCGTCAAACGCGTAATAGACGATATAGCGACCCGATGGGTGCCAGGTGGGCCCGAGACCGCGCGGCGTTACCGGACGCGGGTTGGCCCCGTCGCTGTCCACCACCCACACGCGCTCGTCCCGCGAAAACGTGATGCGCGTGGCGGCAATGCCTTTCTGCCCGGTGACCCATCGTTCGATTTCATCGGAGATACGGTGCACGCCCATGCGCCAGTTGTCGGTATTGGCCGTGGTGGGCAAGGGAAAATCATTCTGCTGCAGCAGCTTCTTGGCACCGACGTCGTGTACGATCACGCGCAGCCAGCCTGACGGCAGCAGTTCGCTTTGCACCAGGACCGCGGCTCCGGCCGAACTCACCAGCGCGTAGTTGATAGGCTGATTGGGCGCCGGTGGGGCAATGGACGGCACATGCTGAAAGCGATCGCTGAAGTCGAGATCGCGCTCCATGATCAGTTTGAGCGAGTCACCCGCCGCACCGTTGATCGGCAGCACCATCACGCCCAGCCGGGTGCCGGGGGCGTAGCCGCCGTCGATGGTGACGCCGACTGGCCTGTCCTGCGCAGTCGCAGTGGATCGAGCAACGGTGAGCAACGCCAAGGCGCACAGCATCGGTGCATACACCGATCGACTGCCGAACGCGCGACTGAACGTGCGGCCGAACGCAGCATGGTGCCTCGAGGCAGCGTGGCGGAACCTGCTTGTACGGATAACCGACTGAAACATCACGTCAGGGCGTTCCTTCGGGTTTGAAGTTGTAATACACGCGCAGTACGTCGTCCGTCCACTCCACCGGGAGCGGACCGAACGCTTTGACAGAACCAACGGACTCAATTGCCGAACGCGCGCTGAGATCAAACGAGTACACCCCACTCGTTTTTTCAACACGGATCTCAGTCACACTGCCGTCGCGCTGAATCAGAAAGCTCACTTCGGCCACGAGCCCGCGATTGCGTAGTCGATTATCGGGAGTGAAGCTCAACTCGACTTGTCGTCGAATGTTGTTGATGTACCCGGGCACGGGAAAGTCGATCCCGTCAGTACGCACGGTCGCGACATCTGCACCGCGTCCACCATCGGTGCTGCCGGCCCGGGGCGCTGAACTGGCAGCCGTAGGCTTCGGCGGCGTTTCCGTCTGCTGTCCTGCTTGTGCGGTGCGACTGGGAGTGGGTGTGGCTTGCGGCGGCGCAGGTTTTGGTGGTGCCTTGCTCTCAGTCAGCGTGGGCTTGGGCAGTTCGGGACGTTCAAGACCGCTTGGTGCATCGGCGGCTCTGGTGGGTGCGGTGGCGGGGCGCGGATCCACCACGCCAATGGCCTTGGGGCCCTGCAATGCGCCCACAATATTCACCTTGTACACGGGCGGACGGGCCGGCGGCTCAGCGGCCTGCCAGAATGCGAACGTAGCAATCACCGCAGCGTGCAACGCCAGCGACACGATCATTGATCGCTTGAGCGGCGTGCCCGTGTGATCAGGGTTTGCGTCGCGGTTGCCTGGTGTTGCTCCGTGCGGCGCACCGAGCGAGGCGCTGTTCACCGACGTGCCTCGAGCGGTTCGCCGACAAGGCCCAGATTCTCAACGCCACCTGCAGCCAAAGCGCCCATCACCTGCAGAATGAGCTCGTAGTTCACCACGCCGTCCGCGCGCAAATACACGCCCTCGCTGCCCTTCTGCGCAGTCAGTGCCTTCACACTGCCGGCCAGCTCTTCCAGCGTGACCTCCGTACGGTCAACAAAGATGCGGCGCTCACGATCGATGGAGACAACGAGCCCCGTCTTGGCATCAAGCGGCTGCACATCAGCCTTGGGCAACTGCACATCCACACCGCCCTGCATCATGGGTGCGGCAATCATGAACACAATCATGAGCAGCATCATGACGTCAATCAGACTCACGACATTGATCTCTGCGTTCACAGCCATGCGATCACCACGACGACGGCGCTGCATGCTCAAATCCGCCCTTCACGCACAAGCAACGCCACCAGCTCCGATCCAAAACCCTCAAGTGCCGTGTCGTACCGGTTGAGGCGAGCCGCAAACACGTTGTACGCAAACGATGCGGGAATGGCCACGGCCAACGCCGCAGCCGTAGCCGTAAGCGCCTGCGCAATACCGGGAGCGACCGCCGTAAGGTTGCTCGATCCCGATGCCACAACACCCTGAAACGCGCTGATCACACCAAGCACAGTCCCAAACAATCCGATGAGCGGACTCACCGAGCCCACCGTGGCCAACCACGTGATAAAGCGACCAAGCTTTTCGCGCTCTGCACCGGCTTCGGCATCGAGCACCAGACGCAACGCCTCAACCTGCGAGCCACTGAATCGTGCCGTACGGTCGGTGGAACCGGCCAGCGCTGGCGTAGTCTCATTCAGGAACTGCACAGCGCGCGCGAAGACGCGTGTAAAAGAACTCGATGTGGTGCGCTGCGCCGCGAGCATCGCAGTTTCTACACTGTTCGCCCGTTCAAACTCACGCACAAACTCACGGCCATTCTTCTCAGCGCGCCGGAACTCGGCGAACTTTGAAAACATGATGCCCCAACTGGCCAGCGAGAGCAGCGCCAGAAAAATGAGTACCGCGTTGTGCAGCGGATCATCGGTAATGAGGATGCTCCACCGACTGGCCGCCGAGGTACTCTCCAACTGTGCGAAACTGACGATCTGCGCTGACACTGACATGAACGCCTGTGGCGCCCCAACCATCGACAGCATCATGCGGCGGCCCCGGCGCGACGCGCCGCAAACCATGCATACGTTTCAGCCAATCCGTCATCGATAGACTTGGCCGGCGACCAGCCCAGGGTCTCGCGCACCTTTGATGTGTTGAGCGCTGAGCGTGCGAGCTCACCAGCGCGGGCCGGCGCATGCTCAATCGGCGTGTCGCTGCCGGCCGCCCGCTGAAGCGACGCGGCCAACGCATTCACTGAGGTTTCCACACCGGTGCCGATGTTGAAGGCACGCGCGTCAAGACGGGCGGCCGGTGGCAACACCGCGCCAGCGGCCAGCACGTTCGCCGCCGCCACGTCGCCCGCGAACACATAATCGCGTGTTTGCGTGCCGTCACCGAATACCGTGAGCGCACGACCGTCGAGCAATCGATTGCAGAAAATCGCCACCACGCCAGCCTCGCCATGTGGGTCCTGTCGCGGGCCGTACACGTTGCCGTAACGCAGTGCAACGGTGTCGATGTGATGCACGCGCCCGTAGTACGCGAGGTAGTACTCCACGGCCAGTTTCGCGATCCCGTACGGCGCCTCGGGGTCTTTGCTGAACGTCTCGCTGCTGGGTGGCGGATCAAAGTCGCCGTACAGCGCGCCGCCCGTGCTGGAAAAAATCACCCGTGTTTTTGGACTTGCCACGCGGATGGCTTCCATGAGGTTGAGCGTGCCCAGAATGTTGATACGCGCATCAAAGGCCGGATCTTCTACGCTGCGGCGCACATCGATTTGCGCCGCCAGATGACACATCACATCAAACCCACCGCTGCGCACCAGCGCGGCTGCGTCTTCGCTGACGATGTCACCCTCAACAAAATGAGCCGCCGACGGAATGTTTTCACGCCGGCCGCTCGACAGGTTGTCGAGGATTGTTACGTCATAGCCTGCTGCCAGCAGGGTGTCAGCCACGTGGGAGCCGATAAAGCCGGCGCCGCCGGTGACCAGTGCACGCTTGTCAGCCATCTGGTCGCGTCTCGGGGTAGGGAGTGATGTGGATCAGTCATGCGCTGGAGCGATGCACCTTGGCTGCACATCGCAAGAATGCACGGAATGTACAATCCGCATCACGATCATACACCCGTACACCCGCTTCAGAACGTCTCAATACCGCGTCATTGCACAAAGGCCCCGCAGAAGTCTGCGGGGCCTCGTGATATGCGACACGTATTTGCGGTCAGGACGTGCGTTCACTCCTGCATCAAGCGCATGGTAACCGGCGGGGTGCGATTACGGCGCGCGCCCCACGCGAACCGCCTGCAAACCGGCACGCACCGTGGGCTGATCCTGATGCATGATGATAGCCGTTGCGCCGAACTCCGTCACACGCACCACGCGCACGCTGGCTACGCGAGTCTGTGAATCCTGTCCGGACACCAGATCAAAACGATCGCCTGCCTCGAGCCCGTCCTGAGACGCCAACACGAGATACGAGCGCAAGCTTGGCAACAGCTGGCCGTCAGCCACCCAGCGCACTGTTGTCTGCAAGGGGGCAACATCAGTCGCAACCGGCGCCTGCGGCGCCTCGACAAACGGCACCACCGCCTGCCCTTCGGTGATTACGTCGTAGAGCTTGGAGACACGCGCCAGCGCAGCCCCGCCGTTGGGTTCGGCAACCGTCAGAATGCCAATGGGCATGGCCAGTCGCACACCGTCGCCCAGATCAGCGCCCGGTGCGATCACCAGGAGTTGTGTGCCCGGGACAGCGTCTACCCCTTCGGGCGCCACAAACTCCACCAGATCGCGCGTCTGCATGCGCTGCGGCACGCTCGACTTCACCGCCGACGACTGCGCGCGGCGACCCACGCGACCCGTTGATTTCCACACATCGGCACTCACCGCAAATGGCGCGGCGGCAAACTCACCCTCCCGTCGACCAGCCGGCTCGACAAAGCGCTCGTCACCACCGAGATCAATCGTGCCCTGCATGGTGTCGGCGTTAAACGGCTCCGGCCCGAGAAAGATCGTGGTGTTGTCGGAGCCACGCGCCAGTGCCAGATCGGCCCGACGCACCAGTCCCAGCTTCACGATGCCACGGGTTTCCGACGGGTTTTCACCCATCAGCGTACCGCGCTCAGGAGCCGCCATCGGCGCCGGACGAGCCGGCTCAGCAACTGTCGCCACTTCGGCCTTTGGTTCAATCTTGGGCTCGGCTTTGGGCTCGGCTTTAGGCTCGGCCTTGGGTGCCGGCGCTGCCGCGACTGCGACTTCGGCCTTGGCTGTGTTCTTGGGCGCTTCATCAGCCACGGCGGGCTTTACCGCTTCACGCGGCGTTGTACGCGGCGGCGCTTCGGCCATGGCGGCACGAGCCTGGGCCAATGACGGCGCAGCACCCGGGACGCGCAATACCTGTCCAACTTCGATGCCGCGCTCACCGCCCTCAGCCAATCCGTTGGTAGCGGCGAGTTCACGCCACTTGTGGCCGTTGCCGTAGTAGCGCGCGGCCAGACTCCAGAGCGTTTCGCCCGGACGCACCGTGTGCGTGCCCGACGACGACGCAGTGGTCGTGGCGCCAGCAGCCTGTGCGCGCACGTGTGTTGGCCAGGCCAACAGCAGAGCCAGCACAAACGCCAACACCAGAGGCAAGAGGAGCCGCTGTGCTTCGGCCGCGTCGGACCGTGAATCGGCAACCCGGGCGCGAGGCGCTTGGCGATGGGGGCGAACAGGCAACATGATCCAACCTCTCTGGACGGTGAGAACGCGAGAGAGCTTCGATAAACCCGTGCTGGCTACCGCTTACACTCTCTCATTGAGAGGGACGCCGACACGGTGGCGACCGTCACGCTCGCACTGTCACTGACTTGGCACTGTGCGTAACGCCAACGAACACCACCGCGGCGGATTCGAACCCGATCGCGCACTAGAACGGCAGATCGTCGTCTTCGTCCTGCAGCGCGCCGGGGAAATCGGCGAAGTCGTCGCTGCCACCTGATGACGCCTTGCTACCCGCCTTGGCCGGTGCGCTGCTGCGACGCGGCGCGTCGTCATCGCTACCACCGCTGCGTCCGCCCAGCAGAATCAGCTCGCGCACTTTGATTTCGGTGGTGTACTTGGTCTGGCCGTCTTTGTCCTGCCACTGGCGGTAGTTGATTTCGCCCTCGACAAAGAGCTTTTCGCCCTTCTTCACATAACGCTCCACCACGTCGGCCAGTCCCGACTTGCCCTGGTTCCACACCACGCAGCGGTGCCATTCGGTTTTTTCCTGCTTGGTGCCCGACGCGTCGTTCCAGATGTTGCTCGTGGCCAGCGAAAAGGTCGCGACACGGCCACCATTGGACGTGCTGCGGATCTCGGGATCGGATCCGACATTTCCGATCAGGGTGGCCTTATTCAGACTGCGACTCACGGTGCCTCCTGGCAAACGGGTGAACTTCGGTTGGCGCACGCATGGTAGCACCTTCACCCCCACAAACTATCACCGATATACGACAGCCTGCATCATTTTCATGCCGGCGCGTCCCATCGCATCAGCAGCGCATCTTCCGTTGGCTTGTCGTAATAGCGAGCCCGCCTGCCGATCACCGTAAATCCGGCGCTCGTGTACAGTCCGCGCGCTGCCGCATTCGATTCACGCACTTCCAGATACACCCACCGCACCCCTTCCCCGACAGCGGCCGCCAACGCCGCGTCCAGCAAACGTCGGCCGAGCCCCAAGCCGCGTTCCGTGTCGCGCACCGCGATGTTGGCCAGCTCCGCTTCGTCGGCCGCGATCATCATTACCGTGTAGCCCACAATCGTACCTGCACGATCGGCAATCGTGACGCGAGCGGCGGACGCCGCCAGCAGTTCGCGAAAACCCGATGCCGGCCACGGATCGGAGAAAGCGGCATGCTCGATGTGCGCCATGGCGTACACATCGTCAGGGAGCGCCTTGCGCAACACCACCACTGTGGCGTTCAGCGGCTACCCCAGTGCGCGACCATGAGTCGCTTCCCACTTCACCTGCGCCTCGGCCAGCCGGCCGTACGCCGGCTCCCACGCATCAAGTATCACCGGTCCCGCCGCCTGCCAATCGCGCAGATACGGCAACAGTGTCGCGCGTGGATGTGTATCGGTCTTGGCATCGGCGTGCACAAGCGTGCGGCCTTGGGCGAACTCCGCCAGGTCGCGTGTCATGACGCGCACCACGTCGGCATGTACCGTGACCGTGTGATCTGCTGCGACATCGAGCAGCTGCGCAAAGCACTCATCGCGCAGTGCGTCGGTATACACGCAATACGCAGCGGTGGAAAGCGGCTGCTCATCGTGCGCCGACACCAGCGCCAGCGACGGTACAGCGAACAGCGGCACATCAAGCCCGAACGCCAGCCCTTTGGCAAACGCTGCGGCTATACGCAACGACGTAAAACTGCCCGGCCCCTGCCCACACACGACGGCGCTGACTTCACGAACCGAGAGGCCGGCCTGCTGCAGCAGCGGAGCAAGCGCGGGGGTGAGCATGTCATCACGTCCGCGACCCATCGCGACAGCCACATTCGCGATTACTGTATCGCCGTGCAATACGGCCAGCGACCCCGCGTCGCACGAGGCTTCGACTACCAGAATCACATCGTGAGCGGCGGAGGACACAGGGTTGCACAGCATGCCGCACAATCTCTCACTCCACTGCCATACACAAGGGCATCACGCGATACGCCGTTGGGCCTCACGCAGCGGGATGATACCCGGCACTTCCACCAACGGTTGATCTGACGTTTGCGCGATCGCGGCGAAGGTTCCGTCACGGGCCAGCGATTCAGCGGTGTCAAACAGATCGCGATCAAAGGCCGTCCCCACATCTTTGCGCATGATGCCCAGGATCGTGTCCACGGGTAGCCCCGCGCGATACGGCCGGTCTGCGGAGAGCGCTTCATACACGTCTGCCAGCGACAGAAGACGGGCCGTCTCGTTGAGCACGCTTTCACTCAGTCCCCACGGATAGCCCCCCCCGTCGAGCCGCTCATGGTGCAGTGAGGCCGACGCGGCAATCGGTGCAAAGGCGGGCACGTGGCGCAAAATCTCCCACGTCCACTTGGGATGATTCTGAATGACTGTGCGCTCCGCGGGGGTGAGCTTGCCGGGCTTGTCGAGAATGCGATTGGAGATGCCCAGCTTGCCAAGATCGTGCAGGAGTCCGGCACGCAACACTTCACGTACGTATTGCGGCGACCGTCCGGCACTGCTGGCCATCGCCGCAGCGTATCGGGCCACATTGGTGGAGTGCTGGCCGGTAAACGGGGACTTCGCATCAATGACCGACGCAAATCCCTGTGCGATGGCGTCAAGGCGGTCGTCGGTGGCCATGGTGGGGACTGACGTGGGCTCCAGTGCAATGACCGCGTCCTGCAGACCATCCTGATCGGCCAGCGCGTGCCACAGCGCAGCGTCATGTTTCCACGTCAGCACGATGTCTGCAAACTGCGGATCGAACCACCGGCCACGGCGATCGCGAACCATGCGCATACCGGCGTCAAGACCTTCTTCCGTCACGTACGCTTCAAGCGTTTGCGCGAGCAGCAGAATACGTGACAGCATCGGGATCTCTGACCCGGATATTCCCGTAGGATGTCCCAGTCCGCACCACTGTTCGTCAACAAAGGCAATTGCTTCCGACGATTGACGCGGGAAACCCAACTGCGCCGCGATTGCCGCGCCACGTTCGCAACGCGCCTGGATAATGTCACGCGTCATGTCGGGCGTGCGCGCGATCATGAGAAAATGTCGCAATCGCGCCAGCGGAGAGCGGCCTACGCCACAGTTTTGCGCCGTCCGCATGGCCAGCTTCCAGCGATCCTGCCAATCAACGAAGCGCATGTTGCGCTTGACATCCTGATCGTCGGATCCAAAGAGCGCTGCCATGCGCGCCGCGTTGCTGGAGCATCCGGCATCCTTGAGCAGTGCCGCGTAGTACAACGCTTCGAGCTCACCTTCCGAGAGCCCAACGGCGCGACCGAGCCGCATGGCGAGCACACACGTGCGCAGAGTATGTCCGGGGCGCTGACCCTCAGTGAGATCGAGCGCGAAGGTGAGCGCCGACAGCACTTCGGAGAGTCGCACTGCGGCGTGTGGCCTGACGGCTGCACTGACCGGCGGCGGCACCGGTCCGGTGGAAAGCCGCGGGATCAGGGATTGAGAGACATTCACACAAGCCAAACGAACCAAAGCGTGCCACAGTCACGCACCGCCATCCCGATCAGCAATCAGTTCGCGCAGCAACGGATTGGGAAAGCGCCGAGAGAGCGTGACCGCGTAGAATGTCTCGCTCAACTGCGGGAACTGGTCGGCCACCATGAGCAGTCCGGAATCCAGCTCATCCTGCACAACAATGGGCGGCACCACAGCCAACCCGACGTCAGCGCGCGCGAGCAGTCGCATCATGGCCATGTCATCAACCTCCGCGGCAATGCGCGGACGGATCTCCAGCCGATCCAGCAGCGCATCCACACCAGTCCGGATACTGCTGCCAGCCGTTGGCAGCACGAGCGGCTCCCGGGACAACAGGGCCTTCAGCGACGCCTCCTTGCCGATCCGGTCCGGGTGCCCCACGAGGCTCACCGGCTGCTCCGCAATCGGATGCGCAATCCAGGCGGTGGCCGCGTCGCGCGGCGTGGGCGAGTTCACCAACACCACATCAAGCCGATGCGCCTCGAGACTTTGCAGCAGTTCACCTGGCGTGCCCGACCGCACGACGATTTCCACATCGTCGCGGAATAACAGCGGGCGAAGAAAGGCGATTTGAAAGTTGCGCGACAGCGTGGCCAACGACCCCACACGCAACACGAGGCGACGCCCCGCTGGACGTTCCTTGAGCGTACCCATCATCTCCTCGCCGCTGGCGAAGATCACATCGGCGTAATCCAGCGCAATGCGCCCCGCCTCGGTGAGCAGAAGCTGGGTTCCGCGCCGTTCAAAGAGTGCGTGCCCGATCTGCTGCTCAAGCTTCTTGATCTGAATAGAGACGGCCGACTGCGAAATGCCCAGTCGTTCGGCGGTGCGCGTCAGGTTTCCTTCGTGCGCGACAGCCCAGAAATAGCGCAGGTGATTGTAGTTGAGTGAGGACATGCAATCATTCTATAAGGGAGATCGGTTTATTTCAAACATTATATTTGATAGAACTGTCCGATCTGTTTAGGTTCGCCTCATCAACCTTCCAGTCGGAGTCCTGAATGCAGTCTCTTTTTCCATTGTTTGCATTGCTCGCGCCCTTGGCGCTCGGCCTTGTGACAGTGCTTTCAATAAAACAATCGGGGAGGCGCCCTCGATCGTTGCTGGCAGTGAGCGCCGTTGCGACCTATGCCGCCTTTGCGCTGGCCGTGTGCGCCGCGGTTTTTACGGCAGTCTCGGGAGCGAATACCTCGTGGGTGTTCGGGATTAACGGTATCGGTCTGTCCGTCCGGCTCGACGCACTGAGCGTGATCATGTTTCTGCTGGTCTCGTTTGTCGGGGTGATCGTGGTGCGTTTCAGTCGCAACTACCTCGACGGCGACGATCGGCAGGGATATTTCGTTGGCGCGCTTTGCCTCACGCTCGCCTCGGTCATGCTGCTGGTCTTGGCCGGCAATCTGTGGCACCTGGTAGGCGCCTGGATGGCGACCAGCCTCTCCCTGCACCGCCTGTTGCTGTTTTACCGCAACCGACCGGTGGCGATCATTGCCGCGCGCAAGAAGTTTGTCACCGCGCGAATCGGTGATGCCTGCCTCATCGCCGCCGCGTTCGTGCTCGCAGCTGCATTTGGCACTGCAGATATCTCCGAACTGCTGACGGCGGCGCGCGCGATTGGCGATGGCGCCGCACCCACGGGAGTACCTATTGCGACGTTGCTGATTGCGCTGGCCGCGCTGCTCAAGTCGGCACAGTTTCCCGCGCACGGCTGGCTCCCGGAGGTCATGGAAACACCTACCCCGGTCTCGGCGCTGCTGCATGCGGGCATCATCAACGCAGGCGGATTCCTGGTAATCCGCTTCGCCGACGTCATGCTGCTGTCGGCGCCGTCCATGCATCTGCTCGCATTCGTTGGCGGCTTCACCGCCCTCTTTGGCGGTGTGGTCATGCTCACACAAACCAGCGTCAAAGTTTCGCTGGCGTGGTCTACTGTCTCCCAGATGGGATTCATGCTGTTGCAGTGCGGGCTGGGAGCGTTCCCCCTCGCTGTGCTGCACATCGTGGCGCACTCGCTGTACAAGGCGCACGCGTTTCTCTCCTCCGGCAGCGTGATCGACATCGCGCGCTCCGCGTGGCTCCCCAACCTGAATGTGAAACCGCGCGCTTCGCACCTTGTGGCCAGCTTGCTGCTCGCCCTCGCGCTCTACGCCGGCATTGGACGTCTCTTTGGCGCGTTTACCAGCGACGCCCTGGCCGTGCTGTCGCTCGGCGCCATCCTGATCATGGGTCTCACGCTCCTGATTGCACAGTCAATGACGGGCGGCTCGAGGCTTTCGGTGGTGGGACGGATTCTGGCCGCGGCGGGCTCGGCAACGGTTGCGTACTTCGTACTGCAGTCGGCCGCGGTGTGGCTGCTGACTCCTTCATTGCCGCCCATCCCGTCGCCAGACACTTCAGACCTGCTCATCATGGGACTGGCGGTTGGGTCGTTTGCCATGGTGACCGTGTTGCAAGTGCTCGCACCAGCGCTCGTTCGAGGCCCCCGATGGAAGGCGGCACGGGTTCACGTTGCCAACGGCTTCTACGTGAACGCCATGTTCAACCGGCTCGTCGGCGCGTTGCAGCGCCGCACAGCCAATCAGAGCTAAGGAGCCGGACCTCATGACAACCCCACTCGTCGCACCACGCACAAGCACTGACACCATAGCGTCCACAATACCCATGCATGTTGCCGAACGAACGGAAAGCGTCCTGGCAGCCGCGGACCGTGCGGCACGCCGCATCGCACCGGTGTGGCCGCTGAAGCACTTCGTCGCCGTTAACCCCTTTCTGGGATTCACCGATACATCGTTTACAGACACGGCCGGGCTGATGGCGCGTGCCTCCGGTGCGCGCATGACGATGCCACGGTGGTTTTACGCCGAGCAGATCGCCAGCGGCTACATCACCGATTCGGATCTGCACGACGCGCTGTCAGAGGCGCTCACCGCCAATGAAGCCGCGCCCGATCTCCCCACTGATACCACGTCGCTCAGAACATTGGCGGGCAGAGGAGAGAGCTGGTCTCCTGAACTGTTGCCCACCGTCACCGGCATTGCCAGCGATGTTACCGGCAATGCGTGGGCGGAGCTCATGACGGAGCGCGTGTCAGCGTGGGCGGCGGGATACTTCGATGACGGGCAGTCTGCGTGGGGCTCGCCGTGGCGTGACCTGTCGCCGTACGCAGCGTGGCGCGCCGAAGCGATGATTGACCGCACACCGGAGCACATGGGGCTGAAGGGATTCCGGAAGAGCGTCGCCAGGCTCCCGGACGATGCCGATACGACCATCATGCACGCCGTCGCGCGGCTTGGCTTGCAGGACATCGGCCTGGAAGCGTGGTTTCACCGGCTGTTGATGGACGTTGCAGGTTGGGCGAGTTACGCCCGCTATCTGGTGTGGCAGAGCGAGCTGTACGGCAATGAAGACGGCACATTGCGCGAACTCCTGGCGATCCGGTTGGCATGGGAAGTCGCGCTGTTGGATATGCACGGCGAGCGCTCCGCGGTGTTTGATGCGTGGAGACGTGCACGCGACCCCATTGGCGCCGAGTCGGGCCCCGCCGCGGGGCTGGCCGTTGATGTTGTGTTGCAGGGCGCCTACGAAAAGGCCTGGCAGCGTCGGTTCTTTGCAACGCTGTCTGGCGCGGTTGCCGAATCCCCGTCTGCGCGCAGCGATGTGCAAGCCGCGTTTTGCATTGACGTGCGTTCCGAGGTATTCCGTCGCGCATTTGAGCGGGTCGCGCCGTCGGTAGAGACCATCGGCTTCGCCGGATTTTTCGGCTTCCCGATTGAATACGTACCGCTGGGGCGCATTAGTGGTGGTGCACAGTGTCCGGTGCTGCTTACACCCAAGTTCACCGTGTGCGAAACGGTACAGGGTGTGGACGATGCGTCGCAGGAGCGGTTGCTCACGCTGCGCATCGCGCGGCGGCGCGCAGCCAAGGCCTGGAAGTCCTTCAAGATGGCGGCCGTCTCTTCGTTTGGATTTGTTGAAACCATGGGCTGGACCTACATCGGCAAGCTGGCCACCGATGCCTTCGGCTTCACACGCCCTGTGCCGCACCCGTCGGCCGACGGTATCGATGCCGAAACGCAGCGCAAGCTCGGGCCGCGCATTACGCCGCTTGAAGTGGGCGGCCGGATGACCGGCTTTACCGACGAGACGCGGGTAGACATGGCCGAATCCGTACTCAAGGCGATGTCCATGCATGACGGATTCGCCCGTTTGATCATGCTGACCGGGCATGGCTCAAGCACGGTGAACAATCCTCACGCGACCGGACTTGATTGCGGCGCCTGCGGTGGTCACACGGGCGAAGCGAACGCTCGCGTGGCGGCAAGCATTCTGAATGATCCGGCGGTCCGTGCGGGCCTTGCCGCGCGCGGCATCACATTGCCCGACGATACGGTGTTTCTGGGGTGCCTGCACGATACCACTACCGATCACGTGATCATTTTTGACGAGCATGCGGTGCCGTCGAGTCACGCACGCGATCTGTTGCAACTGAAGCAGTGGCTTGCAGAGGCAGGCCGACTGGCGCGTGGCGAACGCGCCGGATTGTTGAATCTCGCGTCGGGGAAAGCCATCGATGAACAGGTCGTCGCGCGCAGTCGCGATTGGAGTCAGGTGCGCCCCGAGTGGGGGCTGGCCGGCTGTGCTGCGTTTATCGCGGCACCGCGCGAGCGTACCCGCGGATTGGATCTTGGCGGGCGATCATTTTTGCACTCGTACGATTGGCGGAAGGACAGCGGCTTTGCCGTGCTTGAGCTGATCATGACCGCGCCCATGGTCGTGGCCAGCTGGATCAGCCTGCAGTATTACGGCTCCACGGTAGACAACCGCGTGTTCGGCAGTGGCAACAAAGTGTTGCACAACGTGGTGGGCACGCTCGGTGTGCTGGAAGGCAACGGCGGCGACCTGCGTGTGGGACTGCCGTGGCAGTCGGTGCATGATGGTGAACAGCTCATTCACGAGCCGTTGCGACTGTCGGTTGTGATTGACGCGCCCACGCACGCCATGGATGCGATCATTACCAAACATGAATCGGTTCGCCAACTGGTCGACAACGGCTGGCTGCATCTGTTTGCCATGGCCAGTGACAGTGACAGTGGCGCAGAGAGCGCCAACGGGAAGACGGAGATGTACCACTACCGCGGCGTGGGACGCTGGGAAGCGACGAGCGCTGCCGCTTCCAACGTGGCTGCCTGATTGTCATCAAGGTGTATCGGCACCTTTCCGGGGGTTACGGCGTGATGTGTTAGCGAATGCACATACGCCGCACGTCGTGACTCCCGGGAAGGTGCGCAAGCTGCAGCGGTACGGCATCGGGGGGAATCATCTCCCCCCCCCGCTCCGGCCACTCTACCATCACAGCGGCTGCACGGTGCAGCAACTCATGCCAACCCAGCTGCTCAAGTTCGCCCGGTGACCGCAGGCGGTACAGATCGGCGTGCAGCACCAGTCCACGCGCACTGTCGTACTCATGCAGGAGCGCAAAGGTCGGACTGGTGACCTCACCGAGGTCGTACACACCAAGTCCTTCGCAGATCGCACGCACCAGCGTGGTCTTTCCGGCACCGAGCTCGCCGTGCAGCGCGAGCACCGTGCCTTCCGGCAGCGTGGCTCCGATAGCCCGTCCCCGCTCCACGAGCTGATCGAGCGTGAGTGTCTCATCAGTGGTTGAGAGCTCTTCGCAGCGCCGCTCTTCAGACATTCAGCGCCGCCCGCCGCGACCACGGCCGCGCGCGCTGCGCGCACCGCCGCGTCCGCCGCCCGGGCGCGCTGTTGTGCCACTGCCCTTGCCGTCAAGCAGCGTACGCACCTCAAACAACTCATCACGCAACCGCGCCGCCGCCTCGAAGTCGAGTGCGGTTGCCGCTTCGCGCATTGCGGCTTCGAGCTCGGTCACCCAGGCTTCGAGTTCCTCACGCGTCCGTGTACCGGCTGGCGTCTTCACGGCTGGTGCAACCTGCTTGCCGCCCTTTCCTTCCTTGGGTTCGCGCGCGTCGGCCACACGCGTGATCAGATGCACATCGCTCACACTCTTCATCACACCACGCGGCGTGATGCCGTTGGCGATGTTGTGCTCCGCCTGAATGGCGCGTCGTCGATCTGTCTCGTCGATGGCGCGCTGCATGGAGCCGGTAATGCGATCGGCGTAGAGAATCGCACGTCCGTTCACATTGCGCGCCGCCCGCCCCACCGTCTGCACCAGCGACCGGTCACTGCGCAGGAAACCTTCCTGGTCGGCATCGAGCACAGCCACCAGTGAGACCTCGGGCATGTCGAGTCCTTCACGCAGCAGGTTGATACCAACCAGCACGTCAAAATCACCGAGACGCAATCCACGCACGATCTCCATGCGCTCAATCGTGTCGATATCGCTGTGCATGTAGCGCACGCGAACGCCCATTTGCTGCAGATAGTCGGTGAGATCTTCGGCCATGCGCTTGGTGAGCACGGTGACGAGCACGCGCTCACCCTTGCGCTCACGCAAGTGGATTTCGTGCAGCAGATCGTCCACCTGTCCCTTGACCGGACGGATTTCAATGATGGGATCCAGCAAACCGGTAGGACGGATCACCTGCTCCACCACCACACCTTCAGAGAGGCCGAGTTCTACATCACCCGGCGTGGCGGAGACACTGATCAGACGCGGCACCAACTGCAAAAACTCATCGAACACCAGCGGCCGGTTGTCGAGCGCGCTCGGCAGACGGAATCCGTATTCCACCAGCGTGAGTTTGCGCGCCCGGTCGCCGTTGTACATGCCGCGGATCTGCGGCAGCGTCACGTGCGACTCGTCGGCCACCACAAGAAAATCATCGGGGAAATAATCGAACAGACAGGCCGGCCGTTCACCGGCAATGCGTCCGCTCAAATGTCGCGAGTAGTTCTCGATACCGGCGCACGTACCCACCTCCATCATCATTTCGATGTCAAAGTTGGTACGCTGTTCGAGTCGCTGCGCTTCAAGCAGTTTGCCGGCCATGCGCAGCTCAGCCAACCGTGACGACAGTTCGTCCTTGATGGCGCCCACGGCACGTTCAAGAGTGGGGCGAGTGGTAATAAAGTGTTTGGCCGGATAGATAGCGGCGCGTTCGAGCACCACGATGGTGTCGCCGGTCACGGGATCGATCTTGCTGATGCGTTCGATCTCGTCGCCCCACAACTCGATGCGCACGCCCTGCTCTTCGTACGCTGGAAAGATTTCCACCGTGTCACCACGCACGCGAAACGTGCCGCGCTCAAACGCCACATCGTTGCGCATGTACTGAATGCCCACCAGCGCGCGCAGGATATCGTCGCGTCCTTTCTTCTCGCCGCGGCTCACGCTCATCATGCGTTCGCGGTACGACACAGGATCGCCCAAACCGTAAATCGCACTGACGGTGGATACAATCACCACATCGTCGCGCTCCATCAGACTCGACGTTGCACGCAGGCGCAGCCGATCGATGTCTTCGTTAATGGACGCGTCTTTTTCGATATACGTGTCGCTGGTGGGCACGTATGCTTCGGGTTGGTAGTAGTCGTAATACGAAACGAAATACTCTACCGCGTTGGTGGGAAAAAACTGCTTCAGCTCCCCGTACAACTGTGCGGCCAGCGTCTTGTTGTGCGACAGCACCAGCACCGGACGCTTCCACTGCGCAATGACGTTGGCAATCGTCATCGTTTTACCCGAACCGGTGACACCGAGCAGCGTCTGGTGTCGGTCACCGCGCTCAAGACCGCTTACCAGTTCCGCGATCGCACGCGGCTGGTCGCCCGCTGGTTCAAAGGGCGACTGCAAGGCAAACGGCAGCGGCGCCGCACCGGCGCCCGGCATGTGAGCGCCACCACGCATCAGATCAGACATGGGCTAACGATAGCTTTCGGGGTGTATTCGGACAACTGGCCGAAGGCGGTAGTTACTGCTCCTCGGTCAAGCGCTCCCGACGGGCGACGCTGCCCACGCCCTTCACCCGACGCATGGCCTTCATGATTTTTTCGAGGTGCGCCAGATTCTCGACTTCCACCAGTGCAGCGCCGGTGACCTTGCTGTCGGTGGTGCGAAGCTCGAGCGAGCGAATGTCGGTACCCGTCGCGCTAACGGCAGCCGCGACATCGGCGTACAGTCCGCGACGATCGGTGCCTTCGAGGGCCAGTCGCACCGTAAAGCGTTCGCCCGCCACTTCCTGCCAGTCAATTTCCAGACGGCGCTCGGGCTCGTTGACCAGCAGCAGCAGATTGGGACAGTCACCACGGTGAATGCTCACGCCACGACCGCGCGTGACGTAACCCACCACCTTGTCACCCGGCACCGGCTGGCAGCACTGTGCATAGCGCACCAGCAGCCCGTCAGCTCCCTGAATGCGCACACCGCGCGAGGTGCCTCGCACGCGGTCCACGATGCGCTCAATCGTGCTTGGCTTGGCCTCGGGCTCCGGCGCGGTCTCGAGCTGCGGGTGCAGAATCTTGAGCACCTGCATGACATGCACATCGCCCTGTCCGATCGACGCGATCACGTGCGCCGGATCCTTGAGCTTGAGCTTGCTCGCGGCACCGATGAGGGCGGCGTCATCCACTTTGGGCAACCGGCGACGCTTGAGTTCACGATCGAGAATGTCGCGGCCCAGTCGTACGGCTGACGTTTGCTCTTCGTGTCGCAGCCACTGCCGGATCTTGTGCCGTGCACGCCCTGTTCGCACGTGTGCCAGCCAATCGCGGCTGGGACGCGCGTTGGGATTGGTAAGAATCTCCACTGTTTCGGAGTTCTTGAGCTCACGCGACAACGGCGCAATGCGACCGTTTACCTTGGCGCCCGCGGTGTGCGAACCCACCTGCGTGTGCACCGCGTACGCAAAGTCGAGCGGTGTTGCACCTTTGGGCAGCTGGATGACATCGCCCGTGGGCGTGAACACGAAGATCTCGTCCTGATACAGATCGAGCTTGAGAAACTCCAGAAACTCGCCCGGCGTCTCGGCGTCCATCTGCAACTCCAGCACCTGACGAAACCAGGCCAGATGACGGTCGAGTTCGTCGGTGCCGGACGGCGCCTGCTGCTCCTTGTACAACCAGTGTGCGGCAATACCAAACTCGGCCGTGCGATGCATGTCACGCGTACGGATCTGGATTTCGAACAGCTGCCTGCCCGGTCCGAATACGGTGGTGTGCAGCGACTGGTAGCCGTTTGATTTGGGCTGCGCGATGTAGTCCTTGATGCGTTCCTGCACCGGTGTCCATCCGTCGTGAATCACACCGAGCGCGTGGTAACACTCAATCACATTGGGCACGATCACCCGGATGGCCAGCAGATCGTAGATGTCCTCGTACGGGCGGTCGCGCTGCTGCATTTTCTTGTAGATCGACCACAGATGCTTGGGGCGTCCACCCACTTCCACATCCACAATGCCCGCTTCGGTGAGCCGACGCAGCAGCGGTTCACTCATCTGCGCAATGAGCGATTCACGTTCGCCACGCTTGGCAGCTACGAGCTTGGCCAGCGAGCGATAGGCTTCGGGCTCAACGTGCTTGAACGACAGGTCTTCAAGCTCCCACCGCACCTTGGCCATACCAAAACGGTGCGCCAGCGGCGCGTACAGATCGCGCGTTTCCTGTGCAATGCGACGGCGCTTCTCTGGTGCCAGCCAATCGAGCGTGCGCATGTTGTGCAACCGGTCAGCCAGCTTGATCAGGATCACGCGTGCATCCTTGGCGATCGACAGCAGCAGCTTGCGATAATTCTCAACCTGACGGTCTTCGCGCGACGTGAGCGGCAGGTTGGCGATCTTGGTGAGACCATCAACAATGCGCGCGACCTCCTCACCGAACTCACGCTCGATATCGGCGACCGTGATATCGGTGTCTTCGACAACATCGTGCAACAGCCCGCACGCCACGGTTGCCGAGTCGAGCTGCAGATCCGCCAGAATGCGAGCCACTTCAATGCAATGCGTGACGTACGGCTCACCTGAATGACGTACCTGACCGGCGTGGGCCCGCTCGCTGTAGCGGAACGCGCGTATGAGCAGCTCCGCGTCGAGACGATCGTAGTCACCCTCTACCCGGGGCACGAAGCCGGGAATGACCTCGTGCAGTTTCAGGGTGTGCGGCACCAGCACGCCGTCTACCATCGTGACATCGTCGTCGTGCGCAGACGCCGCACCGGGCGGCTCAGGGGATACAGCGGGTGTGGTGACTGGATTCACAGGAGTCCCGATTCAGCAAAGCTGGTATATCGTCCGCGGCCGATCACGATGTGATCGTGCACGGGGATGTCGAGCAGACGTCCGGCGGCGACCAGCTGCTCGGTAATCGCGCGGTCAGCCGACGAGGGCGTAGGATCGCCACTGGGATGATTATGCACGAGTACGATCGCCGCCGCCCGTTCGGCAATGGCCTCTCGAAACACCTCTCGCGGATGCACAAGCGAGGTGTCCAGCAAGCCGCGCGTGATCAGCACGTCTCGCTCAAGTCGGTGTTGCGCATTGAGAATGGCCACGTGGAACTCCTCAACCGGTAAGTCCTGCAGACGGGGCGCGAAGGCCGCGACCACATCACGAGGCGAACGCACCGGTGCGCCGTCCTCTCGTGTTTCCAACGTCATACGCCGTCCCAGCTCCAACGCCGCGTGCAAGGCCACCGCACGAGCCGCACCCACGCCAGCCACCCGCGTGAGCACCGCCAGCGGTGATACAGCGAGCCGTAACAGCGACCCGCCGGCCCCCGCCATGACGGCGTGCGCACACTCGAGCGCAGAACCTGAGCTCCCACCCGAACCGATCAACAGCGCGATGAGCTCGGTCGTGCTGAGCGCCTGCGGGCCAAGAGAGCGCAAACGCTCCCTTGGTCTCTCTACACTCGGCAGCTCCCGAATACTTAGTGTACGTGATCCAGACGGGCTACCTGAAGCTAACGCCGGCGGGTGCGGGCGAGTGCCGACCCTGTCGGCATGAGAACGTTCGGCCATGCGGAAGATGCTCCTGAAAGAGGTCTTCCAGTCTGGCCGCGAGGACTCAAAACACCCTCACCATTTGATTGCGAGGCAGGCTCTCTGCCCGCGTACAGCCTGCTTACAGCCTGCGTAAAGCCTGCTTACTGTCCGCGATCGCACAGCGGGGTACCGGCCCGTGCGCCCTCGATCAGTTCAATCACCTCGCGCACCACACTTGCTCCCTTGTCGGCCGCGTACCAGTCGGCGCGATACGCGTAGCGTTCCTCGCGTGACAGGGAATCCATCCGCGCGTGGGTCCACTCGCGGATTTCGCGCGGAAGCTCCACAAAGCAGCCAGCCTCTTTTCCGCTCGCATCGATGAGCACGTAGGTGGGTGTCGCCTTGCGACCATCCAGCGACCGGTGCGTCTCCTGCACCGCTGAGCCTTCGCCGGGCAGCACGATCCGCACGTCGAGGCTGTCAACCAGCTGGCCAAGACGCGCCACATACGGCACCTGCTGCATGGAGTCGCCGCATGCGTCAATCGCAATCACCAGCAAACGCCACGATCCACCTGCAGCATTGGCCCGTGCAACCATTGAATCGGCAATCGCCACGCTGTCGGTAATGCGATGCCACCCTTCGCGCCGACTGCGCGTGGCTTCCAGGAAATCGGGGAAGGTTTGTCCGCTTTGATGTAGCACAACCAGCGAGGAGTCGGCGTGCACAGCGAATGGAACTCCGAAAGCCGGCGGGCCGACCGTTCCACATTCGGGTGCGGCAGGCGCGACGGGAGCAAGCGCCGAAACAGCGGACACCACCACTGAACTGATCAGAGCAAAACGAAGCATACGCAGACGGAAAGAGGAGATTCGAACCGGGTTGATGAGCGGCCAACAGTGAACAGACAACGCCGACGGCTTCGTCGCAAGAGCGAAGGAGTATTGGCGCCGTGATGTTTTGATAGTGGCGATAAGCGGCCTGGTCCGTCAGATTCCAGATCCTGTGCCCGTTTCCGAACCTTGCTATCCCGACGCTGGGAGCCAATGTGTCAAACCCACTCGATCGACCAGTCGAAGCGCGGCTGCGCGCCGCTGTTGAATCCGCGCCGAGCGGATTACTCATGACCGATGCTGACGGACGCATCGTGCTCGTGAACCGCGAGGTGGAGCGACTCTTCGGCTACGCTCGCGAAGAGCTGCTGGGCCAACAAATCGAGTTGTTGATTCCGCAACGCTATCACAACCATCATCCGGCATATCGCCAGCAGTTCCGGTCCGACCCGCGTGCCCGGGCAATGGGTGCCGGTCGCGATCTGCGGGGACGTCGGAAGGATGGAACCGAAGTGCCCTTGGAGGTGGGGCTCACTCCGGTGGTCACCGAGGAAGGGATGTTCGTGATCGGTTCGGTGGTTGATATCTCGGCCCGCAAACGCGCCGAAGAAGAACAACGTGCGGTCTCGGAGCAGTTGCGGCAGGCGCAAAAGATGGAGGCCGTCGGCACACTCGCCGGGGGTATTGCGCACGACTTCAACAATCTGCTCGGGGCCATCGTGGGCTACGCCGAGTTGGTAGAGCGCGCGGTGATCGCCCAGCCGGAAGTACACGCCGATGTTCGCGAAATCCTGATTGCTGCACAGCGCGGACGCAGTCTGGTAGAACACATCCTCACCTTCAGCCGCCGACAGGAAGCACAGCGCAAGCCGCTTGAACTCGCGCGCGTGGTCAGCGAGGTGCAGAGTCTGCTGCGCGCGTCGATACCGGCTGGAATAGAGTTGATATCCATTCCGCCGACCGACTCTGCGCGTGTACTCGCCGACGCAACGTCGGTGCATCAGGTGGTCATGAACCTGGCCACCAACGCGGCACAGGCCATGCCCCAGGGTGGAAGACTCACGATCGCACTGCGTTCACTGTATGCCCACGACAGCATGATTCGCGCGAACCCCGCACTGCGAGAGGGGTGGTACGCCGAGCTCTCGGTACGCGACACCGGCGCAGGTATGGACAGCCTTACGCAAGCGCGGGCGTTCGAACCGTTCTTTACCACAAAGGCACCCGGAAAGGGTACGGGGCTGGGGCTCGCCGTGGTGCACGGAATCATGCGCGATCACGACGGTACCGTACAGCTCGAGAGTAATGAGGGCGAGGGCACTGAAGTCCGCTGCCTCTTTCCGATCATCGCAACCGAAGATGCGGCGGTCGCTCAGGAGACTGACACACAGGAAGTGATAGGCGGCGGTGAGCACGTGCTCTATGTCGACGACGAAGCGACACTCGTAAATCTGGGTGTGCGTCGCTTGCAGCTGGCGGGCTACAAGGTCACCGGGGTGACGTCGCCACAGGATGCAATCGAAGTCATGCGTGCCCAGGGCGATGACATCGCGATGGTGATCACCGACTATTCGATGCCACACATGAACGGCCTGCAGCTTGCCACCGCATTACACGATCAGAACGCAGACGCGCGCATTGTGTTGCTGACCGGTTTTGTTGAAGAGATTCCGGAGCAGGTGCTCAAAGCGGCCGGCATCTTGCGGGTACTGGCCAAACCCATCACGCGCGAGCAGCTCGTTGGCGTGTGCCATGAGCTGCTCGCACGCGAATGAGCTGACTACACGTTCACCCCGTGGCACTTCTTGAACTTCTTGCCACTGCCGCACGGACACGGATCGTTGCGACCCACGTTGCTGAAGTCGGCCTGTCCATTTGCGCCCGTCGCTGGATCGAGTGAGCGGACGGCTCCGGCTCCGACCACACGTGCAACCGGTGGCGCTGCAGGAGCAGCCGCCGCCGGATCAACCACACCATCTGAAGCAGCTGCAGCCTCCGGCGAAACCGACGCAGCCCGGTTGCTGCCATCGTTTACCTCGGGTGCCGCAGCGCCCGAAGACATCATTTCATCAGGCGGCACATCTTCCAGCATGCCCATCGCGTTGAAGCGCTTGGTGGGCTTTGATTCGGGTGCACGCTGCACGGGCGGTGGCGGCGGAGCCGGCTGATCAAACACCAGCTGCGCCTTCAGGAAGCGTTCGGTGAACGTATGCGACAGATCATGCATGAGGTCTTCAAACATCGTGAAGGCCTCGTGCTTGTACTCGATGAGCGGATCCTTCTGTCCCCACGAGCGATAGTGAATGCTCGCGCGCAGCTGATCCAGATCGTACAAATGATCCTTCCACTTCTCGTCAATCACGTTAAGCGTGACGAGTGCAAGCAGACGATTGCCGAATCCGTTTCCGTCCTGATCGCGCACGGTATCGAGCTGTTCCATTTTGCGATCAAAGGCTGCCAGCACGGCTTCAACCGCCGCGTCCTGCGCCTCAACAAGCGTGGCCGGATGCGGCGTCTCTTCGAACGTGGGAACGGTAAGCATGTAGTGCATGAGCAGATCCTGCTGCAGCAATGCAAAGTCCCACTGTTCCGGCTGATCAAAAATGGCTAGCGCCGTTTCCACACGCCGACGCACCGCACGCTCCATGAACTTGCGCGCTTCACCCTTGAGCTCTTCACCGCCCTCGAGCGCAAACGCACGCTGCGAGTAAATCACCTCGCGCTGCTGGTTCATGACGTCGTCGTAATCGAGCAGTCGCTTGCGTGACTGGAAGTTTTGCAACTCCACACGCTTCTGTGCCTGCTCAATGGAACGCGTGATGATGGGATGCGTGAGCACCTCACCCTCCTGCGCCCCCATGCGGTCCATCAGCTTCGCAATGCGATCGGTGCCGAAGAGACGCATGAGGTCATCTTCGAGCGACAGAAAGAACTGCGAAGAACCGGGATCACCCTGACGTCCGGCACGACCACGCAACTGACGGTCAATGCGGCGCGACTCATGGCGCTCCGAACCGATAATGTGCAAACCACCGATCTCGGTGATCTCCACTTCCTTGCCATCGAGATCCTTCACCACACTCGGCTTGGAATCGCGCACATCGCCGCCGAGTTTGATGTCGGTACCGCGACCGGCCATGTTGGTGGCGATCGTGATGGCGCCGGGCTGTCCTGCCAACGCCACGATTTCGGCTTCACGCTGGTGATACTTGGCGTTGAGCACGTTGTGCTTGAGGCCTGCGCGCGCGAACATGCGAGCCAGTGTTTCTGATGCTTCAACGCTGGCCGTACCCACCAGCACCGGGAAACCCAGCGCGTGCAGGCGGCGCGTTTCCTCAACAATCGCGTTGTACTTTTCGCGCCGCGTCTTGTACACCCAGTCATCACGATCATCACGGATGATCGGACGATTGGTGGGAATGACGGCTACTTCGAGATTGTAGATCTGGTGGAACTCGTTCTCTTCCGTTTCGGCTGTACCGGTCATGCCGGCCAGCTTCTCGTACATGCGGAAGTAGTTCTGAATCGTGATGGTGGCGAGCGTCTGCGTTTCGCCCTTTACCTGCACCCCTTCCTTGGCTTCGACGGCCTGATGCAAGCCCTCCGACCAGCGGCGTCCGGGCATGGTGCGACCGGTGAACTCATCAACAATGAGCACCTGCCCTTCCTGCACTACGTAGTTCACATCGCGTTCGTACAGCGCGTGCGCACGCAGCAGCTGGTGAATGATGTTGAGCTTCTGGCTCTTGAGCGAATACTCGGTCTCAATGGCCTGGCGCTGCGCAAGGCGATCGGCCGGATCGAGATCGGTGTCACGCTCCAACCGGTGAATCTCGATGGAGATATCGGGCAGCACCATGGCATCGTGATCGTCGGGCGACATGAAGTCGACACCCTGATCGGTGAGATGCACCGTGTGCCCCTTCTCGTCGAGCACGTACAGCAGTTCCTGCTCAATGTCGGGAAACTGCCGGCGCGACATCGGCAACTTGCGGTCGGCAATGTGCTCGAGCTCCATCTTCTGCACGAGCTGCTTGACGCCGGTTTCGTTGAGCACCTTTTGCAGGCGCTTGTTCTTGGGCGCACCCTGGCGGGCCTTGTACAACGCCATACCGGCCGCCGACATGTCGCCTTCGGCCAGCGCCCGTTCGCCCTCAGCTACCAACTGGTTGGCAATATCGGTCTGACGCTTCACCAACCGCCCCACCGACGCATTGAACTGCGCGTACTGCACGTCGCCTTCGTTGCCCACCGGACCTGAGATGATGAGCGGCGTACGCGCTTCGTCAATCAGGATGGAGTCAACTTCGTCGATGATGGCAAACACGTGCGGGCGCTGTACGCGCTGCTCCGTGCTCGAGACCATGTTGTCGCGCAGATAGTCAAAGCCGAACTCGTTATTGGTGCCGTACGTAATGTCGGCGTTATACGCCGCGCGACGCATCGGCGAACCGGGCTCGGTGTCGTCGAGACACGCAACGGTGAGTCCCAGCCACTGATACAGGAAACCCATCCACTGCGAATCGCGTCGCGCCAGGTACGTGTTGACCGTGACCAGATGCACGCCGCGCGCGGGCAGCGCGTTCAGATACACCGGCAGTGTGGCAACCAGCGTTTTGCCCTCACCGGTGGCCATTTCGGCAATGCGACCAAGGTGCAGCTGAATGCCGCCCACCAGCTGCACATCGTACGGCACCATGTCCCACGTCTGCTCCTGACCGGTGACAGGCACCACGGTACCAACAAGCCGGCGACACGCCTCGCGCACCGTGGCAAACGCCTCGGGCAACAGCTCATCGAGCGTATCGGCGATCGCCTGACGCAGCTCACCTTCAAGGCCGCCGCGCCCGTCGGCACCACCAAGCTCGTCGTCAATGCGCTCGCGTTCGGCTGCATCTTCGGCCAGCCGCTTGGCTTCCTTGAGTTCGGCAATCTGCCGCTCGAGATCGGCCGTGCGCTCCGCGATACGCGCGCGAAACACCGCCGTCTGTCCCTGCAGCTCGTCATTGGACAACGAGCTCAGCCGCTCCTCAATGCCTTTGATCTCGGCAATGATCGGTTGAACGCGCTTCTGTTCCCGTTCATGTCGCGTGCCGAACACGCGACCGATTAAACCCTTCAGCATGCAGTCCTCGAGAGGTAGAGACCGGCAGCCGCAATGTGGGCAGCCACCGACTCGGGCACAAATCCGGAAATGGAGCGTCCGGACGCAACACGCGCCCGGATTTCTGACGACGACACATCAATGCGACGCGTGGACAAGTGCGTGGGGCGGACAATGTCCGACCACCCGGCCCACGGTGCCGACGCCGCCGACCCGGTGCGATCCAGCACGACCAGCTGCACCATGCGCAGCAGTCGCTCCGGTTCACGCCAGCGGTCGAGCGCCGATGCGGCGTCCGCTCCCAACACCAGAAAGAGCGCTGCCCCGGGCCACCGCCCGACGTAGTGCTCCACCGTTTCAACCATGAATGATAACCCGCCTCGCTCAATTTCGATGGGATCCACCTCGACTTCGCGCACCGCGCCGAAGCAGAGACGGGCCATGGCCAGTCGATCGGCCGCCGACGTGCCAACCTGACCTTTGAGCGGCTGCGTGAAGGCCGGCACAACCTGCATGCGGTCCAGCTGCAAGGCGTCGATCACATCCTGCACGAGCATAACATGCCCGACGTGCGGCGGATCAAAGCTGCCACCAAAAATCCCGATGCGGCGCAACGCGGCACCGCCCGTGTTATCGCCCACGACCGACGCTGTTGAACTGACGGCCACTCAACGTGGGGGAAGCGTCGCAGCCGGCGGCGCCACCGTGTCAGCCGGTACCACCGGCGCACCACAGAGCTCACGCACGTCGGCATCGCCCGCGTAGCGACTGTGCATGGCGTCGCACGTCTCGCGAAACTCCTCATCGTACTTGAGTTCCTTGTACGCTTCGGCCAGCCCGAGCCACGCCCGGCGCGCCGTGGGCGTGTTGGGATACGTCTCAATCACATCGCGAAAGTAGATGATCGACGAGTCGAATGCCTTGCGCGTCTTGAGATAGTGCACACCGGTTTCGTAGTCCTTGCGCGCCAACCAATCTTCAATCGTCGCAATGCGCTCGGTCGCTTCGGCGGCCTCCGGACCATCGGGAAACGCGGTGAGCAGCACGCGGAAGGTGCCCAGTGCCTGCAAACCGTACTGCGCGTCGAGCTCAGGCTTGCGCCAGAGCGACTGATACGCGCGTCCCTCACCCAGAATCGCCTTGGGCGCGAGTGTGTCTCCCGGAAATCCGTCACTCAGTCGTGAGTAGGCCTGCGCGGCAAGCAGAAACTCCTTGCGCTTCTCATGTGCTTGCGCGAGGTAGAAATAAGTTGGAATGAGCAACGAATCGCGGGAAGACAAATCAAGCGTCAGCCGCTCGAAGCCGAGAATGGCGTTGGCCCATTCACCACGCTGATACTCCTGCATG
>JAABRT010000028.1 GCA_011390805.1 Gemmatimonas sp.
TATTGCCGTGCCCGATGGACTCACGCGTCTGCTCATTGAAAACACCGCCGGTGCCGGTACCACCGTTGGTCGCACACCCGAAGAAGTGGGTGCCATGCTCGCCGGACTGCCCGCGGAGTTGCGCCAGCGTGCCGGTTACGGGTTGGACACCTGCCATCTGTATGCGTCAGGGTACGACCTGTCGGAGTCACCGGAGAAGGTGGCGGAAATACTCAGTGCGTTTGAACAGGCCACCGGCGAGCCGCCGTCTTTTTTGCATTTGAATGACAGCGAAGGCGCGCTTGGCTCCAACCGCGACCGGCATGCGCGCATCGGGCAGGGCAAAATCGGCGCTGATGCATTCGGGTGGTTGTTGGCCGACGTGCGCGCGCACGGAATCCCCTGCATTCTGGAGACACCGCAGGCGGTGCCCGACATTGCCGATGACGACGACACACCCGACGAGTGGGACGTGGCCGACATCGCGATGCTGCGCAAAATGGCCGAGGCGGAGACCGCGTAACCAGCGCGATAGCGGTGTGCACGGAGGGCGCCGGTTGTGCAGACAAGTGCGCTCCCGGAGGGCAATACAAAAACCGCGCGTCGCGTTTTCACTCGGAGACGCGCGAAAATCCGTGTGTTGTGACACTCCGGGCTTACGAGTGAACAACCTGCGTTTTTTACTGCGGAATGCCGGTGCGTACAGGCGGTGCACCGTTGCACGCGAGTGAGACAGGCGCGCGTCGCAGCGCACACGCGCTCCGTCGTACCAAGAGCGTTGCCGGGTGTTTCAGAGGGGAAAGCTCACGAAAAATATTTGTGCACATAGTGCATTCCCCCTCTGGGAGGGCGCTTGTAACCGTGCAAAAACAGGGAGCGGCGCACCCGCGCAACGCGTCTTCCGGCGCGACAGAGTGAGCAGCGTGTCGCCCCCAGAGGGAAAAACAGTGGTTCCCAGAGGAGAAAAAGCGCGAATGCCCTATTGCGCAGTGCAATCCGCTCTATAAGCTTGTGGCGCGTCGCATGAAGTTTTGTGCGACGGTACGCAGCTCCTGTAGGGCTGCGACACAGCACCCCCACTCTGGAGATTCCATGGCCCCTGCGAAGAAGTCTGCGAAGAAGGCGGCGAAGAAGGCTGCCCCGAAGAAAGCCGCCGCCAAGAAAGCGGCCCCGAAGAAAGCTGCTGCCAAGAAGGCTGCGCCCAAGAAGGCAGCCAAGAAGGCGGCTCCGAAGAAGGCTGCTGCTCCGAAGAAGGCCGCTCCCAAGAAGGCTGCCAAGAAGCGCACGCCGAACGCCGCGTTCATGAAGGCACTCACGCCGTCGCCATCATTGGCCGCCGTCGTTGGAGCCAAGCCGCTCGCCCGTACGGACGTCGTGAAGAAGTTGTGGGAGTACATCAAGAAGAACGGACTGCAGGACAGCAAGAACAAGCGCATGATCAACGCCGACGACAAGCTCAAGCCGGTATTCGGTGGCAAGAAGCAGGTCTCGATGTTTGAGATGACGTCGCTGGTCAGCAAGCACCTCTCCTGACCATCTTTCCTGACGCGTGACACGGGGGCGTGACCCACACGGGCGCGCCCCCTTGTCGTCTCTGCTCCAGACCTCTGCTCCTCAACGCCGTGGCACGTTCGTCAAAGTCCAAACCCGACGCGTCGGTCAACTCGGTCGCTGCGCTGCGCGACGGTGGCGCGAAGTCAAAGTCACCCAAGGGCGCCAAAGGTTCGAATAGTGGCAATTGGGAAAACGTCAAAGCCATTCTGTGGACGCTGGTCATCTTTCTGGCCATCCGCACGTTCCTCTTTGAAGCCTACCGCATTCCGTCGGGCAGCATGATTCCCACGCTGCTGGTGGGCGACTGGCTGTTTGTGAACAAGCTGGCGTACGGACCGCACGTGCCGTTCACCGACATCAACCTGCCCGGCTACGCCGAACCTGAGCGCGGTGATGTGGTGGTGTTCAAGTCGCCGTATCAGTACGACCAACCCGAAGATCCGCATCCCACACTGGTCAAGCGCCTGGTCGCGGTGGCCGGTGACACGGTGTACATGCGCGGCGGTCTGTTTTACCTGAACGGTGTGGCGCAACCGCAGCCCGACGCGATGAATGCCAATCCGCGCGCCGACGGTTCGTTTTCCATTCCGCTCTTTGAATGGCAGCGTGAACATCAGGTAAGCGGCACGCGCTTTGGCGAGCCACCGGCCATCATCACGCTCGACGATTGGGGGCCGCTGGTGGTGCCACCCGGCCATCTGTTCATGCTTGGCGATAACCGCTACGACAGCAAGGATGGTCGCTATTGGGGCATTGTGCCGCGCGAGAATGTGCGCGGTCGTCCGTCGTTTGTGTACTACTCGTACGTCACTGCTGCCGAAAGTGATCGCGCGATGCCGTTTCTAACTGACATCCGCTGGTCGCGCATTGGTACCGTGATCAAATAATCCGCGCATGATACGCTTCCCGTTCAACCCCGACGTTACACGTGCCGAGACGCCACCTGCGCGTCTTTACACCGATCCGGTCTGGCTGGAACTGGAAAGCGAGCGCATCTTTGCGCGCACCTGGCAGCTTGTGGGACGCACCGATCTGGTTGCGTCGCACGGTTCGTATTTCACCGCGGACATCGGCCGCGAGTCGATTGTGATTGTGCGCGACGGAGAAGCGCTGCGAGGTTTTCACAATGTGTGTTTGCATCGTGCCGGGCCCGTGGCGCACGGGGCAGGGTGTCGCAAAACCATGCAGTGCAAGTACCACGGATGGACGTATTCGCTGGGCGGACAGCTGCTGCACGCGCCGGAAATGGAAGGCACCTGCGACTTTGAGCCGGCAAACTTTCAGCTGCAGCCGGTGCAGGTGGCCACGTGGGGTCCGCTGGTGTTCGCCAATCTCGACACCAAGGCACCCGCGTTCAGCACGGTGCTTGAAGACATCCCCCAGCGTGCGGCGCGCTTTGCCCCCGAGCGCATGCAATGGGTGATGCGGCGTGACTACGATATCGCCTGCAACTGGAAAGTGTACGTGGATAATTACCTTGAGGGATATCACATCCCCGTGGTGCACCCCACGCTGCACAAGGAGATTGACTACGACCAGTACCGGGTAGAACCGCGGCGCTACTACTCGCTGCAACATGCGCCACTGCGTCCGTTGCCGCCCTTAACCGGCAGTGCCATTGGCGATCGCAAATACACGCCCGCCAGCGCTGACGATGTGGCGCAATACTACTGGCTGTTCCCCAATACGATGCTCAACATCTATCAGGGACAGATGCAAACCAACGTCATCATCCCGCTCGGCCCCGACCGTACGCGTACTGTGTTTGAGTGGTACGCCACCGAGCCGCCCGACAATGTGCACACCGATGCGCGCTGGCAGGAGCTGGTGAAGTTCAGCGATGACATTCAGCAGGAAGATGTAGAAATCTGCGAAGTGGTGCAGAAGAACCTGCATTCACGTGTGTACGACCGCGGGCGCTATTCAGCCAAACGCGAAAACGGTGTGCACCACTTTCACGCGTTGCTGCACGAGTTTCTCACGTGAGCACGCGTGGCAATCACGTTGTACTTCGTGTGGTGGCAGTGCTCGTTGCATTGGTGACAGCATCGGTTGGGTACGCGCAGCCAAGAGGTAGTACGGTGCCGCGCGGCTCACTGCGCGCCGATACCGTGTGGTCACAGTCGCTCGGCACCACCAAACGGCTGCTCGTGTATCTGCCGCCGTCGTACGCCCGTGACACTGCGCGGCGCTTTCCGGTGGCGTTTTATCTGCACGGACTGGGCGGTAACGAAGACAACTGGTTGCTGCAGGCGCGCATTGACCGCGTGGCCGATTCGTTGTTCGCACGCGGTGCGGGCGAGGCTATTGTGATCATGCCCGACGGTGACGACAGCTGGTACAGCACGTGGGCCACGCTGCCAGCTGCGGCGGCGTGTGCCGCTGACACCGTGCGTAAGGAACCTGCAGCGTCGTACTGTGTGCCATGGCCGCATTACGATGATTACATCGCGCGTGATCTCGTGGCGCATGTCGACAGCAACTACCGCACGCTGCACTCGCCCGCGCACCGTGGCATCGCCGGCTTGAGCATGGGCGGCTACGGCGCCGTGACACTGGCACTGCGCTACCCCGATGTGTTCAGCTCGGCGGCCAGTCATTCCGGTGTGCTGGCGCCGGCGCTGCTCGGTCCGCGTCCGTTCCGCGAGCCTGCACGGTGGGCGCAAACGCCGGCCGAGCTTCGCGAGGCGGCTGGTGCGCGGTACGGATGGTTTGCGCACATCTTCGGGCGCGACACGATTGGCTGGTACGCGCGCGATCCCAGCCGTTTGGTGGGGCGCCTTGTGTCGGCGGGCACTCCGGTGCCGGAGTTGTTTGTGGACGTGGGTGTGAGCGATGTATTTGTCGACCAGAACCGCGCGTTCGCCGCAACGTTACGTGGCTTCGGGTTGTCTTATGTGTACACCGAGCACCCCGGAGGCCACGATTGGACATACTGGCGCACGCATCTGCCAGAGAGTTTGCACTGGTTATTGCTCCGCATCGCTGGACCCCCGCCCGATCCCGCGTAGCTTGAAATAAGTGACTCGCTACACGCCAACCGGGGCCCCGGCCGTTCCGCCATCGCGCGCCGTCTCGCTGCGCGCGATCTCGCGCTCCACCCTCGAGCTAGCCGGCTTGACGGGCATCGCACTGCGCCTGTACCGCGCCGCGATTCTCACGCTGGAGTCAATGTCCAGCTGGCCCGTATTTATCGGCGCGCTGCTGGTTGGCGTGGTGTTTGTGTGCGGCGTGCTCACGTGGCACCTGAGCAACTTCCCGATCAAAAGCTGGGCCAGACGCGTGGCGCTGTTTGTGGCAATCGAAGTGATCGCCGAGTTCGGCATGAGCTCCGTGCTGATTGCGATCGGGCGCGAGCCGCTGGGTACGGGCTTGGCCACGTGGGCTGACTGGTGGCCGCTGGCGGGGCAGACGTTGCTGGAGCGGGTGGTGGTGCTGGGTGGGTATGCGGGCTTGTTGGCGGGGGCTATGTGGGTGGTGACGCGTCGTGGCCAGGATCAAAAATGATCCTCCAGCGCATGAAGACATAGCGCTCTCCTTCACGTCTAACCGCTGCTGGGTTACTCTGCGGGATCTTCCTCCCGGAGCACGCATGCCCGTTGCACGTTTCGCGATCCTGCCCTTGGCGCTGGCCACCGCTTGGCCGTTGCACGCCCAAGGCCTTCCCAAGCTCGAGCCCCACCCCGCCGCGGAAGCCACCACCGCCCCCGCCTGGACCACCATGATGGCCCGCGACTCCCTGCGGCCGCTCGGCACCCTGCGCGAACAGGCCGTGGTCCGCCAGCAGTGGCTCGAAAAGCGTATGGACACGGTGCTGCCGGCGCTCATGCGCAAGTACAACGTGGACATGTGGGTGATGCCCATGCGCGAGTACAACGAAGATCCGATCTTCCACTCGCTCGTCTCACCCACCACGTTTGCCGCGCGCCGCAGAACCATCTACGTGTTCTTTGATCGCGGCGCCGAGGGCATTGAAAAGCTCGCCTTTGGCGGCACCGATCAGGGCGGCGTGTACAAGGCCATTCGCAGCAGCAAACCGGTTGAGGCGCCGGCTGCCGGCAGCCGCTCCAACGAACGTACCGCCGAGCTGTGGGGCGATGATCAGTGGAAAGTGCTGAAAACAGCGATCGAAGAACGCCAGCCACGGCGCATTGCCGTAAACACCTCGCGCACCTGGCACTTTGCCGACGGCATCACGCAGGGCGAGTACACCGGCATGACCCAGTCGCTCGGCCCCGAACTGGCCTCGCGCATTGTGCCCGCCGAAGGACTGGCCGTTGATTTCATCGCCTCGCGTTTGCCGGAAGAAGAAGTTGTGTTTGAACGTATGAACCAGATCGCCTGGGACATCATCCGCGAAGCTTTCAGCGAACGTGTAATCACGCCCGGTAAAACACGCACTGAAGATGTGGTCTGGTGGATGCGTCAGCGGCTGAATGATCTTGGTTTGCAAACATGGTTCCAGACGAGCGTATCGCTGCAGCGTCCGTTCAGTGGCGATCTTGTATTGCCCAATCCTGTCATCCAGCGCGGCGATGTGCTGCACACAGACTTTGGCATCAAAGCGTTTGGACTCAACACCGACACACAGCACATGGGTTACGTGCTGCGTGAAGGTGAAACAGATGTACCGGCGGAACTCAAAGCCACACTGAAAGCCTCCAACATTTTGCAGGACATCGTTACCGAAGAGCTCAAGCCCGGACGCACCGGAAATGAAGTGCTCGCTGCATCTCTTGCCCGCATGCGCGCACAGAATATTGACGGCACTATCTACTCGCATCCAATTGGTGCACACGGACACGGTGCCGGAACGATGATTGGACTATGGGATTATCAGGAAGGCGTGCCGGAGCGTGGTGATTTTCCTGTCATTCCCGGCATGTGGTACTCCATTGAACTGCAGGCCACATCACCGGTGGCGTCGTGGAACAACCAGCGCGTGCGTTCGGCGCAGGAGGAAGATGTGATCATTGATGCCAACGGACGCGTGCGTTGGGCGCACGGGCGTCAGAGTGAGTTCCACCTCGTGCGCTAAGCATGCCGCACGAAACAGCGCTCATTGCGACAATCGCCGTAGGACTGGGCCTCGCGTTCATACTCGGCTACATCGCCACCAAGCTTTCGTTGCCGGCGATTGTCGGCTACCTGCTGGCCGGTGTAGCTGTTGGCCCGTTCAGCCCGGGCTACACAGCCGATACGGGACTGGCTACGCAGCTGGCCGAAATCGGTGTGATTCTGTTGATGTTTGGTGTGGGACTGCACTTCTCGCTGCGCGATCTCATGAACGTGCGCCGCGTTGTTGTGCCGGGTGCGCTGGTGGGCATGACGGCACTCACCCTCGCCGGCACCGGTCTCGCCACCCTGTGGGGCTGGACGATTGGATCGGCCATCACCTTTGGCCTGTGCATTTGCATTTCCAGCACGGTGGTGGTGATCCGTTCGTTTGAACAGCGCAGTTCGCTCGCAACTGGCGCCGGTAAACTGGCCATCGGTTGGATGGTGGTGGAAGATCTGGTGATGGTGGTGGCACTGGTCATGCTGCCTGCGCTTGCACCAATCATGGGTGGTATTGCCGGCGAGAACGCAGGCACACCGCTCTGGATGGCGCTCGGTCTTACGCTGCTTAAAGTCGCGGTATTCAGCGCCCTCATGTACTTCGTAGGCAGACGCACGATTCCCTGGTTGCTCTGGCAGGTTGCGCGCACCGGATCGCGGGAGCTGTTCACGCTCTCTGTGCTAGCGTCTGCACTGGGCATTGCCGTTGGCGCGGCGGTGCTCTTTGATGTGTCGTTTGCGCTCGGTGCGTTTTTCGCCGGACTCGTGGTGAGCGAATCGGACATGAGCCATCAGGCCGCGGCCGATGCCTTGCCGCTCAAGGATGCATTTGCCGTGTTGTTTTTTGTGTCTGTTGGCATGCTGTTCGATCCCGGCATTCTGTTGCGTGAGCCGATCAAGGTGTTGTCGGTGGTTGCGATTGTCATGTTGCTCAAGCCGGCGGTTGCGGCGTTCATGCTGCTGCGTTTGCGCAAGTCTACACACAGTGCGCTCAACGTTGGCGCCAGCCTTGGCGAGATTGGCGAGTTCAGTTTCATTCTGGCTGGCTTGGCGGTTTCGCTTGAGCTGCTCGACGCCGACGGACGCAGCCTTATTCTGGCGGCGGCGATCTTGTCTATCTCCCTCAATCCGCTGCTCTACACCGCGCTGCCACGCGTTCGCGAATGGCTGCACACGCGCGCGCGCCTCATCAATGCGATTGAGCAGCCAAGTGACACGCCGGTTGATGCCGACGCAACAATGCATGACCACGCAATCATTGTTGGGTATGGCCGCGTAGGTGGCACAATCGGCCGAGCGCTCGCGCAGCGCAACGAGAAGTTCATGGTCATTGAACACGACCGTGTACTTGTGGATCGATTGCGTGAGCAGGGCATCATGACCGTGTACGGCGATGCCGCCCGGCCGGGCATTCTGGACAAGGCGTCTCCCAAGCTTGCCAGGTTACTGGTGGTGGCCACCCCCGATCCATTTCAGGCGCGACAGGTGGTTGAGCTGGCGCGTGAGGTCAAGCCGGATCTCGACATTGTGGTGCGCACGCACACCAGCGCCGAGCAGGCGTATTTTGAGAAGTTGCAGGTGGGTCGCGCTGTGATGGGCGAGCGGGAACTGGCGTTGGGGATGGCGCACTACGCGCTGGTCGCGCTCGGCCATGGAGACGACGTAGCTGATCAGCAAGTGGACGAGCTGCGTGCCATTGGTGTCTCCGAGCGTGCGGCGCGGATTTAGGACGCGCGGGCCGGAACTTCAGGTCGCCCAGTGGTGCTAGATTATGAGCAGTGTCCGTCCCGTGAGCTGTCCGTTCTACTATTGACTATGCCGCCGAAAAAACGTTTGCTGGTTGTTGGTGACCGCGTGCTGATCAAACCCGAAGAAGGGGAGCAGCGCAGCAAGGTGGGGTTGTACCTGCCGGCAACGGCGGTGGACGCGCAGGCGGTGCAGGGCGGTACGATTGTGAATACGGGTCCGGGGCTGGCGTTGCCCGATCTGGGCGATCATTCCGACGAACCATGGCGCACAGCCGGCGGTTCGGGACGGGAAGCCCGGTACGTGCCGATGCAGGCGCGCACGGGCGACTACGCGATTTTCTTCAAGAAGGCCGCGGTCGAGATCACGTTCGACAATGAGCAGTATCTGGTGGTGCCGCAGGCGGCCATTCTCGCACTGGTGCGGGACGGGCTCGATCGCAGCACAGATGACGATGATGCACCTGAGCCGTTTGACTTCTGACGCACGCGACGGTCGCGTACGGTCAACTATTTGGAGGAAGTGCCACACATGATGTATCCAGAGCAGATCGTTGCCCCAATGCGTGAAGAGCTTACGCGTCTGGGCGTGCAGGAACTTCGCACCGCCGATGCAGTGCACGACAAGCTGGGCAAGGCGCAGGGCACGCAGCTGGTGATTGTGAACAGCGTGTGCGGATGTGCCGCTCGCAACGCGCGTCCGGCGGTGGCCATGGCACTGGCGGGGGAGAAGAAGCCTGACGCCAGCTACACCGTGTTTGCCGGCCAGGATGGCGATGCCACGCAGGTAGCGCGTGGTTATTTCACCGGCTATCCGCCCAGCTCTCCTTCGATAGCACTGCTGAAGGACGGCGATGTCGCGTTCATGTTGGAGCGCTGGCAGATTGAAGGCCGTACGGCGCAGGAGATCGCCGCCGATATGTCGGCCGCGTTTGAGAAGTATTGTGCGCAAACACCGGCTGAGGCGTAGACAGCACTGACCGGCCCTCGACATATCCGTGTTGCTGGCCGGCTCCTTGCCGCCGCCGCCCTGATCGTCACAGTGACATTTGCCGTGTGGCTGTTTACGGGAGTGCCCAAGCCAGTGGAAGACGCACTGCGTGAGGCAGAGTTTGAACCATGCAAAAAACGCTTGACCACGGCGCGCGACGCGCGCGATACGGCGGCCATTGACGCGCTCGTAGTGAAGCCGCGATCGCGCTTCTCAGCGGCCGTTACCTGCGGGGGCCTGCGCGAGGCCATTGCGCAAGCCGGTACGGGGAACAGCGCCGGCGAGCCCTAACGCCGCGTCACCCACTTCGCGAGTTCGCGCACGGTCGGGCGTTTACCGTACATGAGCAGGCCCACCCGGTATATGCGAGAGGCCAGCCACGTAGCGAAAATCGAAGCCGTGATCACTGAAGCAAGCGCCCCAGCCAGGTGCAGTGCCGGCACATCGGTCATCGACATGCGCATTGGCATCACGATAGGCGCACTGAACGGCAGCAGGCTCAACGCTACGGCAATCGCGCCATCCGGTTGCATGAGGATGTTCTGCAGGAACATCACGCTTAGCAGCAGCAGCAATACGACGGGCATCTGGGCCTGCTGCGCTTCCTGCTCGCTGTTCACTGTGGCGCCGACGGCCGCGAATAAACCGGCGTAAAACAGAAATCCAAACACGAAGAACAACAGGATCACCACCCCGCCTGCCAGTCCGATATCGGGCATCGCGAAGGGAAGTCCACCCGCGTCGAATCGCGAGAGCACACGCTCGCGAACACTGTACATGATCCAACCCACGCTCACCCAGATCAGAATCTGGGTCAAACCGACGCTGCCAACGCCGATCACCTTGCCAACGAGCAGCCGGGATGGCGAGATGCTTGCCAGCACCACTTCGGCAACACGCGATTGCTTCTCTTCCAGCACGCCGCGCATGACGTTCAATCCATAAATGAAAATCGTCATGTACATGAGCATCGCCACACCAATACCGAACATCAGGCCGGCGAACGCGTTGCCGTCGCGTCGACCACGCTCCGACAGCCGCTCAGTCGTGACCGTGATGCTCACACCCGTGATCTGGTCGCTGGTGGCGGCGTCGAGTCCGGCTGCCTCCATGCGCATCAGTTGAACCTGACGCTGCACAGATCGCTCCAGAGCCGACATTTCGAGCATAGCCGTGGTGTTCGTGCCCGCGTAGCGAGCGCTGCGACCGGCCAGCGTGGCTGAATCGAGCACCAGGTATCCACGCACGGAGTCGGCCAGCACCAGCGTGGTCGCTTGCTCTTCCGCTGCAGCGAGCGAGGCGGGCACGACGCGCTCAAGCCGAGCCTGACTGGTGCCTCCGCCGAGGCCCCCACCCAGCGCGGACGCCACGCGCTCACCGAGCGCCGTTGATGTCGCATCGAGAATCACAATACGCGACAAATCCTCCGGTCCCTTGGCGCGATCACGCGCCGTCAGTATTGACGGCAGGAAAAGCAGCGCGCCAAAGAGCACGGGGCCAAAGATCGTCGCGATGAGAAACCAGCGCGACCGAACCCGCTCCAGATACTCGCGCCGAACCACCGCCCAGAGCTTAGCCATGACCGGTCATTCCCGCTTCTACGTTGGTTGCACCCACGCGATCCAGAAAAATTCGATGCAGCGATGGACGCACCAGCTCAAAGCGCTCGATCTGGGCGCCCGCTGATACCAGCGCTGTCAGCAGTTCCGGAGCTGTGATACTCTCAGCCAACTCGACTTCCACCATTCGATGTGAATCGTCAACACGCGAGACCAACCGACGATCGCGCATCACGGACTCGACAGCCGTTGTGGGGGACGACGAAAACGTGATCGTCACCATGCGAGCGGTGTGTTCCTCCCGCACATCCGTCACTCGGCCATCCAGCACCACTTCACCGCGCGCGATGATGCACACCGAATCACACATGCGCTCTGCGTTGTCCATGATGTGGGTTGAGAAGATGACGGTCCGGCCAGCCTTGCGCAGGTCTACTACGGTGTCCTTGAGTGCCTGCGCGTTGATCGGGTCAAGACCGCTGAACGGTTCATCGAGCACCACCAGCTCGGGTTCGTGCAACAAGGCGCCTATGAACTGTACCTTTTGCTGCATACCGCGCGAGAGTTCGTCGACCTTTGCGTGACTCCAGTCTTCGGAGCTACTCTTGAGGCCGAGTCGTTCCAGCCAGCCATCGATGCGGCGGTCAGAATCGCGGGCCGACAGTCCCTTAAGCTCCCCCAGAAAACGGAGCACTCGGCGCACCTGCATCTTGCGATACAGCCCGCGTTCCTCGGGGAGGTATCCAATGCGGTCGACGATGTTCGGATCGTCGTGCGCTGCTCCGAGCACCCGGATGTCGCCCGAGTCAGGTGCGATGATATTGAGCAGCATTCGGATGGAGGTCGTCTTGCCTGCGCCATTGGGTCCGAGCAGTCCGTACACGGATCCACGGGGGACAGTGAGGGAGAGTTCGCGAACAGCAACGTGTCCGTCGTAGCGCTTCACGACCTGCCGGATAACAACGGCGGGTTCAGTCATGCGATGTTGTAGGATGAGGTTGTTTCAAACATAGTCGCCGTGCTCGCGAGTGCGGCTGATCACGCTCTACATTTAATGTTCCCTCACCTAATGTTCCCTCACCGAGAGGCCAACCGATGCAGAGCAAGGTGACAAGTGTAGCGCAGTATCTTGACGCGCTGCCGGAAGACCGGCGCGTCACGCTGAACGCAATCCGTGAAGTGATTCTGGCCAACCTCGATCCGGACGTCGAAGAGGGCATGCAGTACGGCATGATCGGCTACTTCGTGCCGCACCGCGTATTTCCGGCGGGCTACCAATGCGACCCCAAGCAGCCGCTGCCGTTTGCGGCGTTGGCGTCGCAGAAGCAGCACATGGCGCTCTACCTCATGACGGTCTACGCCTCAGGGGAGGAAGAAGCCTGGTTTCGCGAGCAGTGGGAAAAGACGGGCAAGAAGCTGAACATGGGCAAGAGCTGCGTGCGCTTTCGCAAACTCGAAGATGTGCCGCTTGATGTGATTGGTAAGGCGTTCAAGCGGGTCACGGCCAAGCAGCACATCGCGCACTACTCAGCGGCTATTGCCGCCCCTCGCCCTGCCCGGAAGCCACGTCCACGTAAGGCTTGACCCACAAACGCACCAGACCGCACGAACCCTGCGGAATCTGATACTGCAGCGCGAGTGGCGTGCCCACATTCGCGCGGAAGAACTCGATGGCTTCGACGTCGTCCACTGCAATGGCGTCTACATCGAGACCAACCTGCGGGAAGCCGGCGTTTACCGAGATGGCCGGCACGCACACCTGACGGAAACGATCGGGCATGCCAAAGTTCTGCCCCGGGTCTACGCTGCCGCGCTGCTCGGCCAGCGCACGATGCGCCTGCTGCAGATCGTAGGGGAAGTTGTTGATGTACTGACGTAGCAACAGCGTCACCGACGGCGCCCGTGACGCAGCAATGCGATCGCGCGTGATGAGCCGACCCCACGCCTTCACGTCACGCGTAAACCAGGGCGCGGAGCCGATGCCGCCGCCAAATCCGCTCTCGGCGGTAACCTCTACTTCCGACAGCGTGACCGGCAGCATCTCCATTAAAAACTCTACCGGACGCGGCTCCTTCTGGTACTGCACGGTGATGGTCTGACGCGACGGCGCGTAACCCATGCGGCGCACGTACAACCAGTAGTCGCCCCACCGCACCTCGGGAATGCGGAACACACCATTCACATCGGTGCGCACGGGCGTTTCGCGCTGGCTGATGTACACCTCGGCGTTGGCCACGGGGAATCCGCCGGCGTCGCGCACGGTACCCGTTACGGTCTGTCGCGCGCCATCAGGATCCTGAGCCTGCAGCGACGCGGATGGCACAGCGACGGCTGACATGGCCAACAACGAGGCAACCAACGGGGCGAGCATCGCCGCACGAACGGCCGCGAACGACGCTGCAACTGACGTGGAACGCATCACGCGAACCTCCAGGAGGGATATGGCCTGATATACCGTGGGGCTCGATACGGGTTCCCTGGGTCGCGGGCGAACCGCGTGTGGTGCATCTCCTCGTCCTTCAGTGCGGGCCGGAGTGCCGGGTCGGCGTTGGCGCCCACTGTCGGCCCGGGCGCGCCGGGAGCGGCGGGGCCGCCCGGCGCTGGCCGACAGAAGGCGCCGCTGCCGACCCGGCACTCCGGCTGGCCGGGGGACGACAGGAGCTGGCCGCGCTTAGCTCTCCTGATTCCGCATGTGGTCCGCCACCACACGCAGCTTGGCTCCCAACTCCTTCTTGAGCGCGTCCGGCATGCCATGCTCGGCGATCGCGCGCTCCATGCACCACAGCCACTCGTCACGCTCACGCTTGCCAATGGCAAACGGAAAGTGACGCATGCGCAATCTCGGATGACCAAACTTCTCCACGTACACCGGCGGACCACCAAGCCAGCCGGTGAGATACATCTCAAGTTTGTCGCGCGACACTTTCAAGCTCTTCGCATGCAGCGCCCGCACATTCACCGCCTCTGGCTCGGTCTCCATCAAATCATAGAACCGATCAACCAGAGTCCTCACCCCAACGGCCCCACCCACCATCTCATAATGCGTCGTCACCACCTCACTCACTGTGCCTCCGTGCCCTCTGTGGTAAATCAGTTGCAGTTGCCGTTGCAGTAACCGACGTCTGAGCGTCCGCTGCGGCATCGCCCGGTTCATCGTCAGGCTCATCAACGCGCAACCCCAACGCCTCCTGCACCGCACGGGCCCCGAACTTCTGAATAGCCCATGAGAACAACAGCAATCGTACTGTGCGCGCCGCCGCCAGCGATCCAATAAACACCGCGTACGGCATGCCAAACGCACCCGCCGACACGGCCAGCAACTTGGTGCTGATGGGAGAAAACGCACTGCCCGCCACCAACAGCCAGCCGTATTTGGTAAGCAACTCCTGCGCTTCCTGCAGACCGCCCGCGTTGATGCCGGTAAAGCGACCGATCGTTTCGGTGACCGCGGCCAGTGCATTGCCACCCAGATAGAAAAGCATCGAGCCGCCAACCACCGTGCCGGCTATCGCAAACGCGGCCAAGCGATACGCGCGCTTGGGCTGCGCCAGCGCCAGCGGCAGATAGAACGCGTCGGAAAAACCGGGCACGATCAGGCTCTGCAAAAACCCGTACGCAAACACCGCCGTCCCACTCCATCCGCGGTCGGCGATGCTGCGCAGTTTGTCGAAGCCACGTTGCAGGCGGCTCGCTGGTGCCGCCGCAACAGGTAGCGTCACGGCTGCCGAGCGGCGCGTCTGCGTTCGGCCAGCTTCACCGCTTCAAACGCGTTCACAATGCCACCGGTTACCGACAGCGAACCAAAGGTCACGCGCGCATTCGGCGCACCACCGGGCGGTACAACCTGCAAGCTCTTGAATGGCGTGACCGACTCCAGCAGAATCTCGCGCACATCGCTGGCGGTGAGCTCGGGATAGTACGCCATGAGCAACGCCGCTACACCACTGACAACAGGCGCCGCCATGCTGGTGCCGCTCTGCCGCTTGAACTCATTGCCCGGCACCGCGGAATAGATGTCCACACCGGGAGCAAACAGGTCAACACGTGTCTGACCAAAGTTGCTGAACGGTGCCGCCAGCTCATTGCCGCCCTTCCATGACGACGCACCAACTTCAATCCAGTTGCGCGCTTTATCGGTGCTGCTCAGCATGGCGTTGGGGAAGTTGGGCGTAACATCAATGTCTTCACCATCGTTGCCCGCCGCGTGCACGAGCAGCACACCTTTGCTGTCGGCGTAGCGCACGGCGTCATCAACCAAGCCCTTTTCGGGCGAATAACCTTTGCCGAAGCTCATGTTGATGATGTGCGCACCGTTGTCTACCGCATAACGGATGGCGTTGGCCACATCCTTGTCGCGTTCATCACCATCGGGCACCGCGCGCACACCCATGATGCGCACACCGTTGGTGATGCCATCAAGTCCAATGTTGTTGCCGCGCACTGCCGCAATGATGCCCGCCACGTGCGAACCATGTGAAGCGTCGGGACCGGTGATGTCATTGTTGCCGTACCCGATCTCGCGACCGTTGCTGTAATCGTCATTTACAATGTCGCGCGGGTTGAACGCGGTATCGAGACCGTACTTGGCCTGTCCCTCGTACGCCTCACGCGCCTCGGCCAGCTCGGCCGGTGTGAGTCCGGCGCCGGCCAACTGCAAATACATCTGACGCGCCTGCGTGAGCGTGGGTGACGTAGGCTGCAGCGCCTGCACCTTGGCTGTGGTGAGTTCACCTGTGACTTCGGGACGCAGCATGGCCACGGCGCCGTCAAGCGCGCGGGATATGTTCTGAATCTGAGCCAGCGTCTGCGTGACTTCCGTCTTGCGCTCGTTGTAGTCCTGCGCAATGCGTTCGCACTCACTCACACGCTGCGCCGTCTGCGCCGACGTGCCCGCTACTTCGCGCTGACATGCAGCGTACAGACGCGTCATTTCAAACGTGTCATGATTCACGTTGCGGCCGTCGGGATTGCCAATGAAGTTCCAGCCCCGCACGTCGTCTACATAGCCGTTTTTGTCATCATCGGCTTTGGTGCCGGGGCGTTCATTGGGGTTCTGCCACAGCACCTCGCGCAGGTCTACATGCGCGGTGTCTACACCACCGTCAATCACCGCGACAACAACGGTGCGGCCGGGAGTACGACCAGCCAGCAGCTCCTTGAACGCGCGCTCCGAACCGACACCGGCAATGCCATCGGTGGCGAGGTCGCGCAGCTGCCAGTTCACCGGCGATTCATCGAGTGTGACAGCGGGTGGAGGCGTGACGGCTGCGGGGGCCGAGGGCGTTGGTGCAGGCGCCGCAATCGGTACCGGTGCCGTGCTGGGCGTTGACGCCGGTGCACAGGCGGCCGCAGTAGCGAGCAGCAGCAACCAGACTGGGCGCGCAGCGGAACGCGCAGGCACGGCAACAGCACGTGCGGCGGAGTGCGATGCGGCAACCGACAACACCGATGGAGAGAACACAGTACGCATGGGCTAACTCAGGTTGAGATCAGGTGGCGATCAGAGTTTATCGAGGTCTTCCTGGCCAATCACGGGATTCCACGGCAGCAGCTCGTAGTTCACGAGCTCCAGCTTGGTGAACGGATCGCCGTCGCGCACAGCACTGAGCGCAGCGTGCGGTTGTTCATCCGGCAGACGCAGCAGAATGGCGCCGCCGGTGCGCGGGTCGAAGGGACCCGAGGCCAGCAGTGTGCCTGATTCCTTGAGACCCCGCAGGTAGGCACGGTGTGCCTCCAAATGGGGGGTGATTTGCTCGAGGGGGTAGCGGTAGCGGAGGATGGCTAAGGCGTACATGTGCGGGTGTGGGATTCGGGGATGGCCTGATTGCGGGGCAGGCCGGGGATGCGGATTGCGGGGCAGGCTTGGGTGCTCGGTTCGGCTTACGAAAATGGCGAGGCTTTAAGGCCGTAAGGCCTCAGGGCACGGTGGGGCCTTAAGACCGAATCGGAACGTACCTTTTCGCTGCCGCGCGCTGTGTCGTAAACGGTGAACAGTAAACAGAAAACGCGGTTGCTGTCCTGATTCGTCCTTGCGGCCAATATGTGCCCTGAGGCGTTACGGCCTTATGGCCTCTAACAGCTTCGTACGATGGAACAAAGCACTATCGGCAGCCCACGCGTTACTCTTGTCGGCCTACGAAAATACCGACAGCCACGCCCGCCCTTGCGGACAGCTCCCGCGGTTTCCATATTGGAAACAGGGCGCGCTCTACCAGTTGTCTCTCGGAGTCTGTCATGCACATCATCACCCGCAAACGACTCGTCGACTTCGGAGACCGCCACCCGCAAGCCCGTGAGCAACTCAGGGAATGGGAGCGCCTCGTCAAACGCAAGCGATACACAACCCTCGAGCAGGTGCGTCGCGATTTTCCATCGGTTGATTTTGTCGGTCCGTACAGAGCGATCTTCAACATCTGCCACAACGATTTTCGGCTCGTGGTCGACATGCGATTTGACCTCAGCCGGGCGTTCATCCGCCACGTTGTCACGCATCGCGAGTATGACCGATTGATCAAGCGCAAAGCCCTCTAGCACTACGCCGTACTTCACCTCCACGTACCCTGGCCCCAACGATCCATGGCCCCGGCTCTCGACTTCACCACGCCCCACGTGCTGCGCACTGAGGCGGAGTATCAAGAAGCAGTTCGCGAAATGGACGCCTTGCTCGACGCTGAAGTCGCGGAAGGCTCGCCCGGCTGGGAACACCTGAAATTTCTCGCGGTGCTCGTTGAAGCGTATGAGGCTGAGCAACTACCGTTTGAGAACGATGAACCCGCCGGAACACCGCAATCCGCGGTGGACTTCATGCTCGAGCAGCGCGGCATGTCACGCGGCGAACTGGCCCCGCTGCTCGGTGGCAAGGCCCGCGTTTCGGAGTTCTTTAGCGGGAAGCGCGCGCTTTCCAAGTCGCAGATTGTGGCGCTGCGCGAGGCGCTTGGTATCCCGGCCGACCTGTTGATTTGATCCGCTGGCTGCTGTGCGATGCCACTGACGGCAGCCCGGGTGACCGATTCGCGGGGCAACCGCGGCTGCTCGGTTCGGCTTACGAAAATGGCGAGGCTTCAAGGCCACAAGGCCTCAGGGCACGGTGGGGCCGTAAGACCGAATCAGAACCTACCTCGTCGCTGCCGCCCGCTGTGTCGTAAACGGTGAACAGTAAACAGAAAACGCAGTTGCTGTCCTGATTCGTCCTTGCGGCAAAACCGTGCCCCGAGGCGTTACGGCCTTATGGCCTCGAACAGCTTCGTACGCCGAACAGAGCACCAACGCCAGCCCACGCCTGCCGCAATCACCCCCCCAACGCATCGCCCAGCGCCCCCCACCCCATCCTCGCGCACCCAACCCGCTGCGGATACGCCGCCACTCCCGCCAGCGCCTGCAAATCAGCCAGCGCTCCAGCGAAATCAGCCGCATCCCCGCGCAAAACCCCGTCAACGCGCACAATCAACCCCCGCGCCGCAGCAACGGTCGCGCCGCGCACCGCCTCCGTCATCATGGACGCCGAGGCCACCGCGATCGAGCAGCCGCGCCCCTCAAACCCAACGTCGGCAATCACCCCGTCGCGCACCACCACGCCAACCCGCAACTCATCACCACACAGCGGATTCTTCCGCAATGCCTCACCCGTGCGTCCATCCGGCACCCCGCGCCCCTGCGGCGCCCGGTAATGCTGCAGAATCACATCCTGGTACATCGCCGAGAGCATCGCACCATCTCGGCGGTCCGTTGTCATGCCGGTGTGTGCGCAAACATGCGCTGCGCCTCGGTGAGTGCGTGTACCAGCGCGTCTACATCCGACCCGTCGCTGTACACATAAAAGCTCGCGCGCGCTGTGGAGTTGGTACCAAGCCGCCGCATAAGCGGCTGCGCGCAATGATGACCCGCGCGAATGCACACGCCGTGCTGATCGAGAATCGTGGCCAGGTCGTGCGGATGCACATCGGCCAGTGAAAAGCTGATCACACCACTGCGCTGCGATGCCGGCGGGCCGTACATGTGCAGCCCTTCAAGCGCCGACAAGCGCGCGTGCGCTGCTTCGAGCAGTGCTACTTCATGTTCACGCACCGCGGTCATATCAAGTTGCTGCAGATAGCGCACTGCCGCTGCCAGTCCAACCGCATCGGCCGCGTTGGGCGTACCGGCTTCGAACTTGTGCGGCAGAGTATTCCACGTGCTGTCATGATCATTCACCCACTCAATCATGTCGCCGCCAAACTGCCACGGTTCACATTCCAGCCAGCGCGCGCGCGTACCAATCACACCGCCAATGCCCATGGGGCCGAGCAGTTTGTGCCCGCTGAATGCGTAAAAGTCTATGCCCAGCGCATCAAACTCCACCGGTAAATGCGGTGCGCCCTGCGCGCCGTCGAGCACAATGATGGCGGGACTCTTGGCGCGCACCATGCGCACCACTTCAGCCACAGGCGTGATAGACCCGACAGCGTTGGACACCTGCGTGATGGCCACAATGCGTGTGCGTGATGTGAGCAGCGATTCCAGATGATCAAGGTCAATGCGCTGATCACTGGTAAGCTCGGCGATGCGCAAATGCGCACCCTTGGCGAGCGCCAGCTGCTGCCACGGTACAAAGTTGGCGTGATGTTCGAGCGCCGTGATTACAATCTCGTCGCCCTCTTGCACGTGCGTTCTGCCCCATGCATTGGCCACCAGGTTCATGCTCTCGGTGGTGCCGCGTGTGAACACGAGTGTGTCGGTATCGGCGGCCCCGAGGAAGCGCGCAATGGTGATGCGTGAGTCGTGATAAGCATCGGTGGCTTTGGCCGAGAGTTCGTAGGCGCCGCGATGCGGATTGGCGTTGGCAGTACTGTAGAAGCCCGTGATGGCATCGAGTACGGCCTGCGGTTTCTGCGAGGTGGCCGCCGAATCGAGGTAGTGCAGTGACGGCTGCGCTGCGAGCAGCGGAAAGTCGGCGCGCGGTGCAAGTGGTGCCAGCGAGACCGGCTGCGGGGCCAACGTAGTGGTGGTGCTCATACTGCCTCCGATGTTGGATCCGATCGCGGATCCGAAATTACAAATCGCTACCGTTCAACTGCAGTCACGTGCGATACGTGGAGCATCTTCCTGTGTCTAAGATGCCGGCTCACGTCGCGGGCCAATAAACACGTCCCCGTCTATCAAGCGAACCTCGTACGTGGCAATGCCGTCGGTAGCCGGACCACGCAACACCGCGCCGCTGATGCATGAAAAGCGCGCGCCGTGCCAGGGACATTCGATCACCGGTGTACCATCGGCCAGAACAGCAGACTCGCCGCCCGACAACCCAAACGCACGATGCGAACATACATCGCGCACGGCGTACACCTTGTCTCCCTGTCGCACCACGCACACACGCTCACCGTTGGCCAGCACCACACCTACCGGTAGGGATTCGTCGAGATCTTCCAGCCGGCCGGCACGAATGAACTGCGATTCACCGGGTACGGGAGTGCTCACTGCCACTCCGTCAAAAACTGTGATTCAATGTGCACAGCAATACTCAACGCTACTCCGCAAAAAACTGTCATGCACCATGCACACCAATAGTCACCGCTATTCGGTGGACACGGGCACGCCGGCGGCGTCGTTCTCGAGCGCCGCGCGCAAGGTGTGCCAGGCCAGCGAGGCGCACTTCACCCGGATGGGAAAGCGCGACACACTCGAAAACACCACCAGCTGACCGAGCGCTTCGCGTGTGATGTCGGCTTCGTCAGCACGACCCGTGACCAGTGCGTGAAACTTGTCAAACAGTGCGTCAACTTCGGCGCGTGTTTTTCCCTGCACGGCCGCCGTCATGAGCGAGGCTGACGCTTTGGAAATCGCGCACCCGTGCCCGGTAAACATCACACGCGACACGGTGTCGCCATCAAGCTGAACGGCTATCTCCACCTGATCACCGCACAGCGGATTTTTCCCTTCCGCTGTGCCGGTGGCCCCGTCAAGCGTGCCAAAGTTGCGCGGCTTGCGGTTGTGGTCGAGGATAACCGATTGGTACAGCTCCTGCAGGTCCGACATGGCGTGCTCAGTCGCTCGATGTGAATCGACGCATGGTCACACCTTCCAGCTCGTCGCGAATGGTTTCATTCTCGATTGTTTCCAGCGTTTCCGCGGCAAACGCATACGTGAGCAGCTGACGTGACATATCAGCATCAATGCCTCGGCTCTTCATATAAAACAGCGCCGTCTGGTCGATCTGACCCACCGTTGCACCGTGCGTGCACTTGACGTCGTCGGCATAAATCTCGAGCTGCGGCTTGGCATCAACCTGTGCCGTCTTGGAGAGCAGCAACGTATTGTTGGTCTGCTTGCCGTCGGTCTGCTGCGCGATGTCGCGCACAAACACCTTGCCGTTGAATACGCCGTGCGAGGTATCGTCGAGAATGCTCTTGTAAATCTGTCGGCTGAAGCAGTTGGGCTTGGCGTGTTCAATGCGCGTCTGCACATCGCCATGCTGCTCACCGTCAAGCATGGTGAGACCATTAAGCGTGGTGCCGCATCCTTCGCCGTCGAGCACCGTGTAAATGTTGGTGCGCGAGAGCTGACCGCCGGTGGTAAAGCAGAATGACACGTAGTGGGAGTCACGTCCCTGACGGGCTTCGATCGTGCTCACATGATACGCCTGGCGGCCTTCGCGCTGAATCTTGAGATGATTGAGCGTGGCGCCGTCTTCCACCATCACTTCAGCCACCGGATTGGAGAAGTACGCACCGTCGGTAAGTCCCACCCAGCTTTCAATCACCGTGGCCTTGGCGTGACGCTCAGCGTAAAGCAGCACACGCGGATGCTGCATGCCGCCCACGCCTTTGTCGGTGGTGACAAAAAGCAAGTGTACGGGCGTATCAACCACCATTTCCTTGGCCACATGCACCACTGCGCCTTCGCCCAGAAACGATGCGTTGAGCGCGGTAAAGCCATCGCGATCGGCCGGTGCGGCGGTACCCAACTGGCGCGCCACCTGATCGCCCAGCGTGGTCATGGCCTGCGCCATGGGCAGCACACGGATGCCGTCGGGCAACGCATCAATAGTGCTGAGTGACGGGGCATGCACACCGTTTACAAACACCAGTGTGGGCCACGAGGTGGAAAACAGGTACGGCGCCAACTGTTCCGCCGTCACGCCACTCGCGTCACCATTCATTGGTACAAACGACGCATCGGCCAGCGACGCGACGCTCGTGTAATGCCAGTCTTCCACCTTGGTGGTGGGAAGCCCAAGCTGCTCAAACGCACGCGCACCGGCTTCACGCTGCGCACGCAGCGCGTCGGGCGCTTGCGCCGACGCAGCAGCGGTGGCCTGAGAGAGCAATGCGGGGGCCAGAAGAGTGGTACTCACGCTACCGCCTCCAACAACCAGTCGTAACCGCGCGCCTCGAGCTCGAGCGCGAGTTCCTTGCCACCCGACTTCACAATGCGACCGCCGGCCAGCACGTGCACGTAATCGGGCACGATGTAGTTGAGCAGACGCTGATAGTGCGTGACAAGAATCGTGGCGTTTTCAGGACGCTTGAGCGCGTTCACACCGTTGGCCACAATGCGCAGCGCATCGATGTCGAGTCCGGAGTCGGTCTCGTCAAGAATGGCCAGCGAGGGGGTGAGTACCGCCATCTGCAGAATCTCGTTGCGCTTCTTCTCACCGCCGGAGAATCCGGCGTTCACCGAGCGATGCAGCATGGCCGGATCCATGTCGACGAGCTTGAGCTGCTCTTCAACCAGATCCAGGAACTCCATGGGATCAACTTCGTCGAGTCCCTGCGCCTTGCGCTTGGCGTTGTACGCGGCGCGCAAAAAGTACGCGTTGCTCACACCGGGAATTTCTACCGGATACTGAAAGGCCAGAAATACACCCTGCTGCGCGCGCACTTCGGCGTCCATTTCAGCGAGGTTTTCGCCGTTGTACAGCATTTCGCCGCCGGTGATTTCATACGCCGGATGACCGGCCAACACCTGCGCCAGCGTGCTTTTGCCAGAGCCGTTGGGGCCCATGACAGCGTGCACTTCGCCGGCGTTTACGGTGAGCGTGATGCCTTTGAGAATAGGCGTTCCATCAACGGAGGCGTGCAGATCACGAATCTCGAGCATTGGCATTCTATGTGCGATGGGGCAACAGCCCCGGTTCTAGTCAGTAGTGGTTACGTGCGATGTAATGCAGACAATCGGTGTGGCGCGTACGGCAATCAGCCAACGCTTCCTTCAAGCGTGATGCCGAGCAACTGCTGCGCTTCGAGCGCGAACTCCATGGGCAGTTCCTTGAACACTTCCTTGCAGAAACCGCTCACAATCATTGACACGGCCTGTTCGGCGTCGAGTCCGCGCTGCTTGAGGTAGAAGATCTGATCTTCACCGATCTTGCTGGTGGAGGCTTCGTGCTCAAGGATGGCCGAGTTGTTCTGCACTTCGATGTACGGGAACGTGTGCGCACCGCATTCATTGCCCACAAGCATGGAGTCGCACTGCGTGTAGTTGCGCGCGCCTTCGGCCTTGGGAAGAATGTGCACCTTGCCGCGATACGAGTTCTGTCCCTTCATCGCGCTGATGCCCTTGCTCACGATGTTGGACTTCGTGTTGCGACCGATGTGAATCATCTTCGTGCCAGTGTCGGCCTGCTGCATCTTGGACGCCACAGCCACCGAGTAGAACTCACCCACCGAGTTGTCGCCCTGCAGAATGACACTCGGATACTTCCAGGTAATCGCAGAGCCGGTTTCCACCTGCGTCCACGAAATCTTGGAGTTCTTCATGGCTTTGCCACGCTTGGTGACAAAGTTGTAGATGCCGCCCAAACCGTTCTCGTCGCCGGCGTACCAGTTCTGCACGGTGGAGTACTTCACCGTTGCATTATCAAGCGCCACGATTTCAACAACGGCCGCGTGCAGCTGGTTGGTGTCGCGCTTGGGCGCGGTGCACCCTTCCAGGTAGCTCACATACGATCCTTCGTCGGCCACAATGAGCGTGCGCTCAAACTGACCGGTGGTTTCCTGATTGATGCGGAAGTACGTGGAAAGCTCCATCGGACAGCGCACACCCTTGGGGATGTAGCAGAACGATCCGTCGGAGAACACGGCCGAGTTGAGCGCGGCAAAGAAGTTGTCGCTGTAGGGAATGACCGAGCCCAGATACTGACGCACCAGGTCACCATGTTCGCGCACCGCTTCACTGAACGAACAGAAGATGATGCCTTCCTTGGCCAGCTCTTCGCGGAACGTGGTGCCCACGCTCACCGAGTCAAACACGGCGTCAACAGCCACGCCGCTCAGCCGCTTCTGCTCGTTGAGCGAAATGCCAAGCTTGGCGTACGTCTCAAGCAGCTTGGGGTCTACTTCGTCGAGTGAACCGAGCGGCTTGACCGACTTGGGCGCCGAATAGTACGACGACGCCTGGTAGTCGATGGGCGGATAGGTGACGTTGGGCCAATGCGGCTCTTTCATGGTGAGCCAGCGGCGATAGGCCTTCAAACGCCACTCGAGCAGCCACTCGGGTTCGTTCTTCTTGGCTGAAATAAAACGGACGGTGTCTTCACTGAGACCGGGCGGCAACGTGTCCGACTCGATGTCTGTGCTGAATCCGTACTGATATTCCCGGTTGACCAGCTGGTCGATCGTGGCGCTCATACCTGCTCCTCGTCCCACACGGTGGGCCCGTTCGCCGATGAGGCAGTCGCGCTCATCGCCGACGGAACGTCGTTGTTCAAATCGTGAGTGTCAGCGGCCGCGTTGCAGCTGACATCGTAGGCACACAAGGCAGACCCACCCAACCGGTGGGCCCGTCGTACAACCGTGGCATCGAGCAGTCGCGACAGCTGCCGCGCCTCAACCTCGCATGCCTCGGGGAACTGCAGCGCGATTTCGCACATCGCGCAGTTATGAATGCGCAGCGTCGCGCAGGCTCCGTTTTCAATACCTGATGCATCACCCTCGGCCATGTAGCCGCGCGAGGTGAGCAACTCCGCTACCAGCTGCACGCGTTCGGACAACGGCAGCCCTTCCAGCACCGGCGCCGCGTCGGCCGCCAGCGAATCCCACTCACGCGTAAGCACGCGCGCGACAGACTTCGCACCACGCTCGCTCTGCAAGGCTTCAAGCGCCGAGGCGAGCACGGTGGCGTACCGCCGAGGAAACACGGCTTCGCCTGCATCGGTGAGCCGGTAGGCGAACACCGGTGCTCCAACGCCCCGCACTTCGCGGGAATAGCGCACCACGCCGTCTTCCTCCAGCACCTTCAGATGCCGACGCAGCGCGTTGGGCGTGACGCCAAAACGCGACGCCAGCTCCGCGGCCGTCAGCGGCTGCTCCTTCTTGAGGGTGACCAGCAGCTCAGCCCTGACGCCCCGGTACCCGCCCAGCGATCCAATCACGTCTTGCATGGCACCTGTGAATCACCCACGAATTACCTGCGAGAAACGAACCCAAGGTTCTGAAGTATCCAGACAATATACGTCGGGAATGCGGAATCGACAACGAAACTGTTGACGAATCCGTTTTGTTTCCGGGATTTTCGGGACCGTGAGGGTGCGTGTCCGGGGCCTTTTGGTGGCCAGCGTCGGCTGGTTTCGCGGGCGTGCGTCACAAAAACCGCTGCGGCTCGTCACGATATGGATGCAGGATCGCAGTGCAGGCTGCATTATTCATTGCAGCCGCGTCACATGGCGGGTCTTCAGTACACTCCCTTGGAGGATAGGCTTTCGTGCGTGCCACGCTCATTGCTGCGTTGCTGCTAGCTGCGACCGGGGCCATTTCATTGGCCCGGGTGCGCATGAGGGCTCATCGCAGCTCGTTTGTGCGTGACGGGCTGGCGCAGTTTGCGGCGGCCTTTGCGGGGCGTGATCTGCCGCCGGCCTTGCTGGAGCAGACATACGCGCATCTCATCGAACGGCGCGAAGCGGTGGGGGAGAACGACGCGGCCCATTTTCTGGTGGCTCCCGGCCACGATCTGCGGGCGGTGTACCACCTGGACAGCATTGACATTGAAGATGCGGTGCTGGTAATCGCCGACCGCGCCCGTGCCCGCATTCCCAAGGCGCACGATCTCGATGAGCTCAAGGGACGCGTGTTTACGGTGGCAGATATGGTGGATTTCCTCGAGCCGTATTTCGAGCCGCAGCTTATGGTGGAGTGATCGGCATTCGTATGATCACAGGGTGGACGGTGCAGCGCGTGCGTGGCGAACGAGTGGTGTTTGGTAAGGCAACCGTGCGTCGCGAACGAGCCGTGTCTGCTAAGGCAACGGTGCCTCGCGCGCGACACATCACGTCAGCGGCGGCGCTCGCCTGCCTCACGCTGCTTGCCGCCTGCGGTGGCGGCATCACGCCGCTGGCCCCGTCTACCGCGCCGGTGCCGGAAAGTCGTACGGCGCCCGTGTCCAACGTGCCCGCCGGCCGTCCCGCCGTCTCCGGCGACCTGAGCCCGGGTGTAACCGACGCCGACCTCGACGCACTCTGGGCTCGGCAGCTGATGGTGCCCGTAGAGGGCGCTGAGCCGTCGAGTTTGCGCAATGACTACGACGCCAAGCGCAGCGGCGGCCGCACGCATCGCGCGATTGATGTGATGTCACCCAAGGGCACGCCCGTGCTGGCGGCTGACGACGGACGCATTGGACGCATCGGCACAACGCCCATTGGCGGCAACATTATTTACGCCACCGATCCTGACGAGCGCTTTGTGTATTACTACGCCCATCTCGACCGGCACGCGCGCGGGCTGCAAACCGGGCAGCGCGTGCAAAAGGGCGATGTCATTGGCTATGTGGGCACGACGGGCAATGCGCCCGCCAATGTGCCGCACCTGCATTTCCAGGTGATGCTGCGCGGGGCAGGGCGGGCCTGGTGGGATGGGCCGGCCATCAATCCGTGGCTCTTTTTTGTGTACTCCGGGTCGGCCAATCAGTAGCAAACGGCGCCCGACCGTCGCTCCGGGGGCAAAGCGCAATAGATTGCGGGAGTCAGACGCGCGACCATCAGTGGCGCGCCCTCATTGTCCCGTACCCAACGCTCCATGACCATGCGCGGTAAGGATCGCGCAGCGCTGCGCGCTGAAGCTCATCATCTCAATGTCACCGTGCACGTTGGCCACGGCGGTATCACCGCCACGTTGCGCAAAAGTTGCGACGACGTGCTGCGCACCCGCGAGCTGGTGAAGGGGCAGGTAGCCAAGGCGGGCGACCTGTCGGCGCAGGAAGCCGCCGAAGCGCTGTCGAGCGAACTCAAAGCCGAGATCATTCAGGTGATCGGGCGTACGTTTACGCTGTTCCGGGAGAATCCGGAGCTTGAGCGTGGTGAACTGCCACCGTGGCGGCGCTGAGCGTTATTATGTTGTCACACGCGGCTGCGACGTCGCGCCGCCTTACTCGTCTGCTTGTGAACAGCGGGTCACGCCACTAAGCTGAGCGTGCCCAAAGCACACATCGCGTTAGCCTCGAGCCGAAACACCATGCCCTACGTCATTACCGAAGCCTGCATCAGCGTCAAAGACAAATCCTGCGTGGATGTCTGTCCTGTGGATTGCATTTACGAAGGTGAGGATCAGCTGTACATCCACCCTGACGAATGCATCGACTGTGGGGCGTGCGAGCCGGAGTGCCCGGTCACGGCCATCTTCCCTGAGGAAGACGTGCCGGTGCAGCTCAAGTCGTTTGTCGAGAAGAACAAGGTGGTGTTCAACTCGGATACGCCGCCGGGTCGGCCGACGCGGTAATTGGGGCTGGGAGATACTGCGCGGCTGTCTTGGGTGCTCGGTTCGACTTGCGAATCTGGCGAGGCTTTAAGGCCATAAGGCCTCAGGGCACTTTGTGGCCTTAAGACCGTATCAGAACTCATCGCCAGGCAACCTGCGTAGCATCTGTTTACGGTAAACGCGGTTGCAGTACTGATTCGTATTTACGGCCAATATGTGCCGCGAGGCCTTATGGCCTTAAAGCCTCGAACACCTCGCAAGGCCGAACAGAGCTCCCACGGTGCCCGCGGGAGCTCTTCGTTTCTCTGCAACGCGCTCTGCTCACCCACCCAGATACTTCGCCTTCGCCCAGAACGCGGCGATCAGTACCACGTACTGCATCACCGTGCTGCGCTCGCTCCAAATCGCCTCACCCCACGCATGCGGTCCGCTCGCCGAGTTGCTCGGCGGACGCGGAAACCAGCGTGGGGTTTGTGCTTTGTAGGTGAGGTACTCTTTGCCGAAAATCGATTCGAGCACCCCTTCTTCGTAGCGCACGATGTAGTAGTACTCCACCGCAAAGAGCACTGTGGCTACCGGCAAAAACCAGAGCAGACCTGAGACCACGGTAAAGCCCATCCACACCAGCCAGTTGCCCACGTACAGCGGGTTGCGGCACCAGGCAAAGGCACCGTAGTCAACCAACCGCTGCACATCGCGCGAGCGGCGTCGGGTGACCGTTCCGGCAGCGGCCACACCCGACAGCCGTACCAGCTCGCCAATGGCGACCATCAGCAATCCCACAATCCACATGGTGCGGGTCTGCTGGCCGGGTACGAGGAGCGGGATAGCCAGAAACGGCACCGGAATCCAGCCGCGATTCTTGAACAGCACCGCGCCGATGCGAGCCGCCTGCGACGTTTCGGCGGCACTGCGCGAAGCGCTAGCAGAAGCAGCCGGTGTGTCGTTGGGGCTGATGTTCAACGCAGGGGCAGCGGACTTTGGTGTGGTCATGAAAATGATGATGTTTGGTTTTGCAGCGCGCTGAGAAACTCCGACAGTACGTGCGTCACTGCAGACGGTCGTTCAAAGCAGCTGGCATGTCCGGCACCCGCGATCAGATCGAGCCTTCGATGGGTTCCGGGTGGAAGCAAGGCAATCAGCTCTTCTGCCTTGTGCAGTGGTGTAATGACGTCTTCATCACCCACTGCCACTAATGTTGGCACAGCCGCACCGCGCATTGTGTCAGACGAATCCGGACGATCACGCAACGCGGTCAACGCTCCAACAATACCTGCTGGCGACGCTGAGCGCATCATGCGTCCCATATCAACTGCCAGATCCGGGCGCAGCGATTGCGTACTTTTACCTAACATGCCGGGCAACAACAGCCGCACCAACGCGTCTACGCCGTCGCTTTCGACAATTCTGATCATGGCGCTTCGCTTTTGCTGAGCGGCGGCATCATCGGCATTGGCCTGTGTATCGCACAGCGCCATCGCGAACACGCGCTCGGGAAAATGCCGGAGGCACGCCATGGCGATGTATCCGCCCATGGACACTCCCACGAGTACGGCCTGCTCAATGCGCAGATGATCAAGCAGTGCCACCACATCGCCGGCGTACTGCTGCATGCTGAACGGGCCGCTGGTAACCGATTCACCAAAACCACGCAGGTCGGGCGCAATGCATCGCACACTCACCGACAGTGCAAACAGCTGCTGCGCCCACAGGGCACGTGTGTGCGGAAAGCCGTGCAGGAAGACAACCGGCAATCCGGTGCCGACATCGTCTATGCCGAACTTCCCGTTGCAGGTGTGGACAATCACCACGACCGCCCGCTGCACATGTAACGCCGCATCACCCGGTGTGCACGCAGTGCTTTCCTGCAAGCAGCAGTCATGGTGCAACGTCTCCGGCAGCGCTGCGAATCATGGCGCGCTCGCGCTCATCCTGTCGCGCGGCCATCATACGAATCGGCACCAGCACCGCCGCTGTCAGCGGCACCGCGACCATGAGTCCGATAAAACCGAACAGCACTGCCATCAGCGCCTGCGCAACGAGCGTGATAGCCGGTGGCAAATCGATTTCGCCCCGCATGAGCGCCGGTATGAGAAGGTTGTTTTCGACAAACTGAATGGCCCAGTAGGCGAAAAGAACCAGCAATGCCTTCTGCGGCGAATCAATGAATCCCATGGCGATCGCAGGAATCGCCGCCAGCACTGGTCCCACGGTTGGTACGAACTCCAGTACGCCGGCAATAAGTCCAAGTGCGAACGGTGCGCGCACATCGAGCAACAGCAGCGCTACGGTAGACACCGCGCCAATCACGACCATCGCGATGAGCTGTGTAACCAGCCATTTGCGCAACACGTTTGCCATTTCCGTCATCACCACCCGCACGTGTGCTCTGTGTTCGGCAGGCACGACAGCCAGTATCCAGTTGCGATACACCATCGGCTCGGCGCCAATGTAAATGGCCAGAAACATCACCAGCACGAGTCCACCGAGTGCGGCAATGGTGCCCGTCACCAGAGAAAACAGCTGACGTGATGAGCCGGCCAGTCCCGATGAGAGTCGCCGCTGCAGCATCTCACTGCGCGATGGTTCACGCGGACCGGCCACGACGCCACTTGCAAGAATTTCTTCACGTGCACGACGCGCAGCTTCGGCTACGTTGCGTTCGTTGATACGACGCAAGCTGTCACGCAGAAATGTGGTGCGCGCCTCAAGCTCGGCGTCGAGATCGATCTCCTGCGACAACAGCGCCGTGTCGCCCAGTATGCCGGTGCGACGCAGGCTGTCCACGAGCATGGTGTCGCGCGTATCAAGAAACGGTGCGGAGGGCCTGAACAGTCCCGAGTCGGGAGATCGTGGGCGAGGTGCGCGCGCGTTGAGCGTGTCGGAAATGGCCCGTGAGATTTCGGCCAATGTTGCAGTGGCCACCGAATCGAGCATCGGCGGAGGCGCGAGCGGCCGCGGCGCCGGAGTGCGTGGCCGTGGCGCTGCCGGGGCCGCGCTGCTGTCGGTCAGTGAGTCTGCTGTGGCGGCAGAGTCGGACAGCGTGTCGGCAGGCGCCCGCAGAAACGGATCGAGAAAGCCGAACTCCGACTGGTCAACCAGTGACTGAATCTTGTCCAGCGCTTCCGGGAGTTCGCGGCGGATTTCGCGGGCCTGGGCGCTGATCGTCGGGAAAAGCAGGCTGAAGAGCAGGGCAAAAAGACCCACGGTACCGAAGACGAGCAGCGCAGATGCAATGCCGCGACGTACTCCGAATTTTGAGAGCCAATCCACACCACTGGCTACCGCAACGCCAAACAGGATCCCGAGGAAAACAACGAATACGAGCAGGTTGGCGGTCCAGAGCAGCAACAGACCGAGCCATATACCGATCACAATCATGGCAGCACGCGCCACCTGACCGGATCGCCAGCGGTCGGCTGAGCGTGACGGCTCGGTGGAGCTTTCCGGGGTTGGCCCCTGAGATGGACCCGTCGGCGGCGGCGTGGTGTCTGGCATTGTGATGGTAATCCTCAGCGGCCAGCCCTGCGAAGCAAGGGCAAACCGCACAATCCACGATCCCCCGTACACTCCGTGCTGCCATCAGCGTAGCTTGGAGGCAGGCGCGTACGACGCGCGCCCTTTGCCGAGACTCCTGTGCCCGAAGCCGCACCGCTCTACCTTGACTCCGCCGAAGCGGTTGACCGATTTCTTGCTGAACTTGGTCAACCGGCCGCCATCGCCATCGATACCGAGGGCGCCAGCTTCCATAAATTTGTTGACCGCATTTATCTGCTGCAGCTCTCCACCGAGCAGCGACACGCGGTCATCGATCCGCTGCCCATAGGCACGCCCGAACGCCTGGGCCGTCTGCTGCAGGACCGGAAGGTGGAAGTGGTGCTGCACGACGCCGATTACGACCTGCGGCTGTTGCGGCAGGATTACGGCTGGGCGGTGAACTCGCTCTTTGACACACGTGTGGCCTCACAGCTCATCGGCCTGCGTGCGTTTGGGCTGGCGGCGCTGCTGGAGCAGTACTTCGGCATCAAGCTCGACAAAAAACATCAGCGTGCCGACTGGTCCATGCGACCACTTTCGGCCGACATGCTGGAGTACGCGGCACACGATACGCGCTGGCTGCTGGATCTGCGGTCGCGTTTGCGCAACGAGCTGGAAAAGCGCGGGCGCTGGCATTGGGCGCAGGAGGAGTTTGCGCGCGCCGAGGGAACGCAGTGGACGCCCGACGAAAGTGGGCAGGCATTCATGAAGATGAAAGGCGCCCGTGATCTGAACCGCCGCGAGCTGGCGCGCTTGAAGGAGCTGGTGTTGTGGCGCGATTCCATCGCGCGCGATCTCGACCGCGCGACGTTCAGAGTGGTGGGCAACGAAGTACTGTTGGAGCTTACCCGGACCGATGTGACCACGGCGGGCGATCTCACGCGCGTCAAGGGGTTTCCCCGCTCCATGTCCGAATCGCGCATGGCCGGTGTGCTGGCGGCGCTGGAGCGCGGCAACGCAGTGCCTGACGCCGAACTGCCGCGTTTCCCCAAGGCGGTGCGCTGGGACCGCGATCCCGATTTTGACGACCGCGTAGGCCGATTGAAGGCGGTGCGTGATGCCGCGGCCACCAGACTGGAGCTCGATCCCGGCGTGCTGTGCTCGCGGGACCGTATGGAGACGGTGGCCCGCAAGATGCCAGGCTCGTTGGAAGCGTTCGAGGAGATTCCCGAGCTGCGCAAATGGCAGGTGGAAGTACTTGGCGAAGGATTCCTCAAAGCGCTCAAGTCGGGTGGTGGCAGTGCAGCCAAGGGTTCCGCGGCTGCGGGCGGTTCAGCCAAGGGCGCCGCGTCCGCGGGCAGTGCAACGGGCAAGGGGCAGAGCGCCAAGCCGGCCACCAAGCCGCGTGCGGCGGCCCCGTCCGACGACGACTCGCCGTACCGAACGGACGGCTGAGGGCGCGCGTTCGCGCGGTTTTTTGGCCAGGTCACGGAACCCGCGCGAAAAGCAATATTGCTGTTGCAGGCACGCAACGCTTGCTGTGGTGTGGCGACGGTGCAACGGTTCGTATAGTTCGTCTCCGAGCGGGTTTAGGCTGTTCTGGAATATGGAAACTGTTGTCAGAAATAGACTTGTGATGGCAGATAGGAAAACAGAGCAGAAAAGTGCGGCGGCACGATGGCTGCAATAGCAATGGGCAATCGGGGGCGAGTTCATCCGTTGCCTTGCGATTGTCTCCTGCGTGAGAGGGATTCCTGCCATGACGCCAGTCCTCAGCTCTGCTCCCAATGTGCGTGACCGTCACGCTGTTGCACTGCGATTTGTGGCGTGGGCCGCAGCTGCGGTGATTGCCGACCTGGGCACCAAGTATTGGGCCGTGGCGTCGTTGAGTGATCGCACGGTGGTGTTGAGCGACTGGTTTTCGCTCATGCTCGTGTTCAACACGGGAGTGGCGGGCGGCGCGTCGATCGGCCCGTACACGTGGGCCTTCAACGTGATCTCAACGCTGGCGACCGTGGCGCTGGTGGTAAGCGTTGTACTGCCGCTGGCCCGGGTAGACGGTCGCGCTGCCATGGCCATGGGACTCATCGCCGGCGGTGCATCAGGGAATCTGGCCAGCCTGCTCGGCGAGCCGCGCGGCGTCCCCGACTTTCTGGCGCAGCAGGTCGGCGAGTCGATCCTCGTCTACAACGTGGCCGACATCGCCCTCTGGATCGGTGCCGCCATCCTGGTCCCCGTCACCATCGGCCTCGTGAAAGCCGTTCGAGCCGAGCGCGCCCAGCGCGCCATGTCAGGCCGCGTAGTCAGCGCCTGAGCAAACTGCCGGACCACAGACCGCAGCTTCGCAGAGAACCACAACGACTTTTTTTGCGGTACTCTGTTGCAGTTCCACCCAAAAAATCTTCCGCGGCCTACCCACATCGGGGTAACGAGCACGCAGTTCTCCGCGACTCCGTGCCTCAGCGGTCTACCGCCCTCCGCGTCTCCGTGCCTCCGCGGTCTGCCGCCCTCCGCGTCCTCCGCGCCTTCGCGGTCTGCTTGTCCTCCGCGTCCTCCGCGGATCCTGCTAGAACCCCATGTAGGCCCGCACACGCGGCTCAATGCGCTCCGGGGTCCAGGCAGGACTCCACACCAGATTCACCACCGCCTCGCCAATACCGGGCAGCGTCTTGAGCTCCTTCTCCGCCTCGCCCATGATTTCCGGGCCGGACGGGCAGCCGGGTGAGGTGAGCGACATGTCCACCCGCACATCGTTTCCAACCACGACCACGTCGTACACGAGGCCCAGGTCAACGATGTTGAGGTTGAGCTCCGGATCCTTGACCCGCCGCAACACCAGGCGCGCCTGATCAGGGGTGAATGCCGACGGTGCGCCATCTGCCGAGGCCTGCGCCGTAGCGTCAGACGCCGCGTCGGTTGCGCTTCCCGACTCCGGGGAAGTGTGTGCCTGCGACGCGCCTGAAGTCTCGGTCTGCGTCTCAGCGGTTGGCTCGCCCGTGGGCAGCGTCGGGGTATCGGAGGTGTTTTCCATATCACCAAGATAGCACGATCGGCCGGCGAGCGGTTCCCCGTTTACTGACAGCTGCTCACGCCACAGGCTCTCCCGCCTGGCGTGAGGCTGCGGGCTTCCGCTACTTCTTGCGACGCACCGGGCGACGAGCCGAACGGAGTGGCGTGTTCCAGTTCACCTGCTTGTCGGCGCGGAAGGCGACAGGCATGGCCCGTACACCAACGGGATCATCCATGATCGCCAGCACTGCGGCATCCGCGAGATCGTGGCGCACGTCCATGATGACGGTGGCCGCACGGCGCGCCTTGGGGGCGTGCACGCGGTTGCTGAGCAGGATCACGAACATGTCATGATCGGGATCGAGCCAGAGCGAGGTGCCGGTGTATCCCGTGTGTCCGTAGGCGCGCGACGTGAGGTACTTGCCACATCCGCCCTCTCCTTCGCACGTGTCCCATCCCAGGGCCCGACGGCCCGCAGTGCGCCGGGTGAAGCGGGCCACCGTGGAGTCTGACACCAGGCGCACGTCACCGTACTGTCCCCCCTGCAGCAGCATCTGCGCGAACACCGAAAGGTCGGCGGCGGTGCTGAACAAGCCGGCGTGACCGGCCACGCCTCCCAGACGGTACGCATTTTCGTCGTGCACTTCACCGCGCAGCGGATAGCCGCGGGGCGGCGACACTTCGGTGGGTGCGATGCGACTGACCATATTCGCCGCCGGCCGGAAGCCGGTTTTATTCATGCCCAGCGGCTGGAAGATTCGCGTGGACGCAAAATCGGCAAACGGCTCGCCGGACACCGCCTCCACGATAAAAGCCAGCAACATCGGACCCAGGTCGGAATACTCATAGACCTTGCCCGGGACATTGCGCACCGGCGCGGCAAGCACCGCTTCGCGAGCTGCGGCCGCGCTGTTGTATTTGCGCCAGAGCTCAAGGCCCGCCGGCAATCCGGCACGGTGCGTGAGCAGGTGCGAAATGGTGACCGCGTCGCGATGCCCGCCAGTGAACTCAGGCAGGTATCGGGAAATCGGCGTGTCGAGTTCGACCTTGCCCTGATCGTACAGGATCATGATGGACGTGGTGGTGGCCACCACTTTCGTGAGCGACGCCAGGTCGTACACCGTTTCATCAGGTGAGACCGCGGCGCTGCCGTTACGCCAGTCGAGCGTTCCAAAACCGCGCGAGAACACCGCGTAGCCCTTTCGACCCACGACAACCGAAGCGCCCGGATAGCCACCCGCGGTCACTCCACGTTTCACGATTCGATCGATCGTCAGCATGCGTTCCGCTGACATCCCCACTGCCGCCGGCACAGCCGTAGGCAGCCCGTCGTCAATACGACGGGCAGTCGTGGCGGTGACGTCGGCTACGGCAAACGTCAAAAGCGCGGAAAGCAAAACCACCGGGCGACTCTCGGATGGTGAGGAAAGAACGTGTGTCTCTACGTTCCAGACAGTATCGGCGGGTAAACGTCACAGCTGAACGCTCATTCACTCTGGGTGTATCGAAGCGATCCGTCAACCCATTCCAACCCCATCCACATCATTTCGTTGCCGGTAGCACGCGTGAATTGGCTGCGGCGCGTTGCCGATGGCGCGGGTTCATACGCCCTGCGGCGCGTTGCCGATGGCGCCGGGGCCCGCGCCCTGCGGCAACCTTCTCCGCCGGAATCGTGACTCACCCGACAGAGCCCATGGAAACCGACGCCGCTGTTGTACGCCGAGCAATAGAGGGAGACGAGCGCGCCATGCGATGGCTGTGGAATCAACACAGCGCGCATGTTGATGCGATCGTGCGCCGTCTCGCCGGTGATCCGGATCTGGCGCAGGATGTGGCGCAGGAAGTTTGGATTCAGATCTTCCGGGCACTGCCGTCTTGGCGTGGTGATTCGAAGTTCAGCACGTGGCTGCACCGGGTGGCCGTAAACCGCTCGCTCAACGCGCTCCGCCGAAGCCGGCGGCTGGCCACCATTGAATCGCCCATCGACGAACATTCGGCGATTGTCACTCACGACGAGGCCGAACGGTCAATGCTGGCGAGTACGATCGACGAAGCGGCACAACAGCTTGCACCGGGCGCACGGACCGTGTTCTACCTGCACGATGTGGAAGGTTACACGCACGAGGAAATCGCCAGCGAGTTGGGCATCACGGCCGGCGGTTCCAAATCACAGCTGTTCAAGGCGCGCGCCAAGCTCCGCAAGTTGCTGGCGCCGCTGCTCGACGTCTCAGACGCTGCACCCGAGAATACGTATGCGACACCTTGATCCCGAGCGCCTCGCGGCGCTGAATGACGAACCACCGACACGCGAAGAGGCGGCGCATCTGGCGCGTTGTGCCGTGTGTGCGCAGGAGCGTGATGCATTTGCGCAGCTTCGCGCCGTCGCCGCCATGCCTCAGACCTCGCCCGAACCGCCGCTCACACGCTGGGCCACCCTGGCGCCGGCGCTGCAGGCCGAAGGGCTGCTGGTGCCCGCGCCGGCAAGTCCAGTTGCGGTGTCGGCGCGTCGCCTGCCGGGCTGGCTGCGCGTGGCCGCCACGCTGGCGCTGGTGGCTGGCAGCGCGGCTGCAGGGCGCGTGAGTGCAGGCACTGATGCTCTGCCCATGGGGACGGTGGCGGTGGTGGCAGACACCAACACGGAAAATGATTTTGAGTCCGTCGCCGACGCATCGATGGTGCTTGAGCGCGCGCAGCGTGACTATGAGCGCGCGTCGCTCTGGTTGGCATCGCACGACACGACGGTGAATGCGCAGACGGTGTACAAAGCCCGTCTGGCCGCGCTGGAGCAGATGATGCTTGCCTCGCGGGACGGCCTGTACGCAGCACCGCAGGACCCGCTGCTCAACCAGTACTATCTCGCCGCGTACACAGCGCGCGAGGCCACGCTGCGCCAGCTTGGTGCATCGCTTTCAGTGGATCGTGTCATGGAACGGTTTTGATCATGACGCTGACACCGCGTGTGAAATCATGTGCACTGTTCATGAACGTGGCGGGTGCATTGGCGCTGACGTCGGCCGGGTTGGCGCAGGGCACCGCGGGTACCGTCACGCGTGAGAGCGAACTGCGCGGTGTGATCGTGCAGCCCACGCCCTCGTACCGCGTGGTGACCAATGGGATGCCGTGCGGTCAGGACCAGACCGAGTTCATGGCGCTCGGCAGGTTGCCTGAGGGACTGGCGTTGCTGCGCATGCGCAGTGAGCTCGAGGCGGCGGCGCGATTGCAGTCGTTGCCTGCGACCAATCAACTGGTGCGCCAGGCAGCGCCGGTGGCGAGCATGCAGCGCGAAGTCGATTCACTGGTGCGTGTTGTGCGCTCTGTAATGTTGGCGGCGCCGCGTCGCGGCGATGTGGCTGAGTCGGAACTGGCGCAGCGAAGTGCCGTGACGCTGCGTGTTCGTGCCTTGGCACCGCAGGTTGAGCAGGCTGTGGAGTTGGCGCTGGCTCGTGTTGCGCGACCCCGGTCGACTGCACCTGCGGGCTACATGGGTGTTACGGTATCGAGTGTGCCGCTGCGTCAATCGCTGCAGGACGGCTACATCGTGAGCTACTGCGAATATCCGCTCATCGTCGCAATCGACCCCGGATCGCCCGCCGAACAGAGTGGATTGCAAGCGGGCGATACGATTGTGGCGTTTAACGGACAGGACGTGCGCAGCGGTATGGTGGATTACACCGCGCTGCTCACCCCGAACTCGACCGTCCGTGTACGCGCGCTGCGTGATGGACGTACACGCGATTTTTCAGTACGGGTTGGCACGCGACCCAGTCCCACACCGGTGCGCGTGTTTGCGCGCCAGGCACCCTCGGGTGCGCGTGTTGCACGCGGCGAGATGTCAGTGGCGTCGGACAGTGTGCGTGTCGTGATGTTCTCACGTGGCGACGCGACTTTTTCGGGTTCTGTTGCGATGCCTCCGCGGGCCCCGGCACCACCCGCTCCACCGGCGCTCTTGAGTCTCTTTACCAACAGCGACGACGCGATGTTGTTTGGTGCACAACTCAAATCGCTGGGCAGCGATCTCCGCGCGGCACTTTCACTACCGGAAGGTGTGCTGGTACTGCAGGTATTGCGCGGCACACCGGCGGCCGATGCGGGGCTGCGTGATGGCGACGTGATTCGTGCGGCTGATGGCAAGCAGGTACGCGTCGTGCGTGACATCCGCGACGCCTTTGACCGGGTGCGTGCTGCGCGGTTGCTGACGATGCGCGTGGTGCGAAGCAATGAAGCCGAACGTACGATTGTGATGAAGTGGTAGTGCAGTAAAGCGGGTGAATGATTGCGCGCCCGATCGAGTGAAAGAGCGAGCGGCTGCGCGACCCGACTAGCGCAGTGAACCGGCGGGCACAGAGTACAGCAGTCGCACGGTTGCACGATCGGCCTCGCTAAGGGTGCGCACCCGTACACGCGGCGCCATGATGTGCGAGGGATCGTCGACATGATCGAGTCCCAGCAGGTGACCCACTTCGTGCAGTGCGATTGCGCTCATTTGATCCCGCGTGACCCGCGTGCCGCCTGCATGCGTCAGCGCCAACTCGATGTTGGCGCCAACCAGCCACCATGCGCTGTCGCGGCTCCAGATCGTGCGGCCGCTGATGCCTTCACTGAAGCCCTGCACAAAGCGCACGCGTACATCGGCGCTGCTGGAGTCACGAACATACGTAAAGCGGACTGGTACGCCACTCTGACTCCATTCGTCGAACGCGTCGCGTACCAGTGTGGGGAAGAGCGTGTCCCACCCTTCATGCATACCACCGTCGCCAACCCAGACGCGCAGTGGTGTGAGCAGTCGATCGGGCCAGCGGGTGAGCACCGAATCGCGGGCCAGCAGCAGCTGGCTCATGTAGGTGCCGCTTGCGCCGGCGGCAATGCGACGGCGCATGTCCGACGGCGGCAGCGGTGCGTCGCGCGGAATATCCAGCACGTATTCGGTGCGTGGCGCCACACGACCTGTGGCGCGACCGGCATTGAGGGTCCCGCGAGGCGCGGTCATGTCCGGGTCGCCTTCCGCCGGTACGACCGCAGCGATTGTTCCGGACTGCGCGCTCTCCACGTTGCCGCTGTACACAGTGGATTGCGTGGCAACAAACGCCGCCAGCGCAATCACAACTACGGCGAGAATCGGCTCCGTGACACGCATGGATGAAGTCGCAGATCAGGTGATGCATGATGGCCGACTTCGAGCATGCAGTACTCAGCTCACAACAACGAAGGCGACGCTTGCAGGATCCTGAAATGACGATTGGTGCGCACAAAGGACACGCCCGGGCCGAACGGGATCGGTGCTGATGTCACCGGCGGCGATGCTGACCAGCCGCGTTGGTGACCTGCCGAGCGGGAAGGCCGCTTACCCTGCGGCGACGGGCAAAAGCAGCGACACCGCCGTACCGACATCCGGCTCGCTGTCAATCCGCACCACGCCGCCCAGATCGCGTACTACGCCGTAGATCATGGAAAGTCCGAGTCCAGTGCCCTGACCCGAAGCTTTCGTGGTGAAAAACGGCTCCAGCGCGCGCTCACGCACCTCCGCGGTCATACCGGTACCGTTATCGCGGACTT
>JAABRT010000029.1 GCA_011390805.1 Gemmatimonas sp.
AGCAACGCCGCGGTGGCGCTCACATCCCGTACACCATCGGCCGTTGCCGCAGGTGGTGCGTCGCTGCCGCCAGCCTGCGCGCCGCGCGCGTAGCTTGAGCATTTGTCCAGCTCCGCCGCCAGTTGCTGGAGATTATCGCCAACCGATTGCTGCAGGAGTATGGTGGCTTCGGTCGTTACCGTCACCCCCAGCACGGTACTGGCGTGATGGGCAATCCATTTGCGCACGCGTTCGGGTGTAAGCGGATCGAAGACGCACGCCAGACACGCGCCGGCCAGCGCAACATCGACGGCCTGTCCGGCTGGAGTCACCAGAATGGCCAACGTATCAGTGGCCGGTGACTTCAGATAGCGATCGAGTTCTGCGCGCGCATGCTTCTTGAGCAGATGCACATCCCGCACCACCACCGCGCGTCGTTCGGCCAGCATGGGCGGTGTAGCGAGCAGGCTGCCAAGCGTTTCGGCATCGAGCGCGGCGCCATCGCGTATTTCACAGTTGAAGTCACGCGTGGAACCATCAATGGCGACGTCTAGCAACGCATGCAGCGATGCATCTTTCAGAAAGTCGTCGTCACCGTGCAGGTAGTACACGGGCGCAAAGGTGCGCGATTCGATCGCGGCGCGCAGCGTTTTGTATCCGTCTGCAGACGGCGGTGCGGCGCGACGCGGCGCAGAGGAGGATCGAGTTCGCGATGAAGAGCGCGGCGGCATGACTCTAAACTAATGGCCCCGCGACGATGATCGTCCCGGGGCCACGCCAAATGCCTGCCTCACATGAGTACTCCAGCTGAGTACTCCAGCCGGTGCAACTCAGCGCTCGAAGTCGGCCCCGTCGTACAAGTCAAATTCGCTGGATGCGGCAAAAAACTGCGCCGGCGCTTCTTCAAGCAGCATCGCCATGGAAAACATCGGGTTCCCGGTGGCCATGGCCTGCAAGAGCTCGGGAGATACGATTGGCGCAAGCGGCTCTACCGGGGCCGGCGCTGCCGCCAACACAGGCTGCAGCTGTACCTCCTGCACAATGCGCGCATCGCCCTCATACGCCATGGCACCAACCACGGTCACACAGGCCGCCACCGCAAACCAGGTGCGCGTCGTGCGCCAGCCTCGCTGCAACGGATGGCCGGGCGATGCCGTGAGGAAGGCATCATCAAACGCCACGTCGCTGAACTCATCGTGCATGCTGTCCTGTTTGCAACTCGCGAGCCGCTGCTGCAAACGCCGGGAAAACTCCTCCGAGGGCTCAATCTCCGGCAGATTGCGCACCATCATGATGGAGCGACGCACCAACGTATCGTGAGCCGCGCAGGCATCACACCGCATGATGTGCTGTTGCGCTTCAGTCATCACATCGCCGGCGAGCGTGTCGTCGAGATATGCAAAATGATGTTTACGAAATGTCCGGCAGTCCATCAGAGCACTGTCCTTGCACACGGGGTAAACCGGTGCACGTAAGGGGTGTGCGTTCGATACCCATGGCAGACGGATCCGTTCCCGGATATTGCCCCACCCACCGCGCTTTCCTCCCCCTTGGGGCTCAGCTGCGGCTTTCTCCAGGGTACACACCCCAAAAAATAGCCGGGATTCCCGAAAAAATGTTCGGAAACCCCGGCGATTTCATGCTCCCCGCGGAGACTACGTACGCCTTAGCGCACCATCGGCTCAATAATCTCGGCAAAAGCGGTGCGAGCCCTGTTCAAACGGGACTTGACCGTACCCAGATTCACGCCCGTAATCTCGGCGATTTCCTCGTACGACTTCCCTTCCAGTTCACGCAGCACGAACACTTCACGATGATGCGTGGGCAGCTGGGACACCGACTTGTCTACCATTTCGCGCAGGTGGCGCTTTCTGAACAGATCGTCGGGTTTGTACTGCGTGTCCTCAAACTGCAGGGGACGGTCTTCATCTTCAAAACGAGCACGGATGGCCTGAAACAGTACGAGCGGATTGCGCGAACGATTGCGCAGCTCGTTCTTGGCCAGATTTGATGCAATGGTATAGATCCAGGTCGAGAACTTTTTGGACCGGTCGAAGCGGCCGATATGACGATAGACGCGGATGAAGACTTCCTGCACCAGATCTTCCGCGCGGTCACGGTCTCCGATTGTCCGGTAGACAAAGTTCAGCAGGCGTCCCTGGTAGCGATCAACAAGCTCCTGAAACGCGCGTTCTTCTCCACCCAGAAACGCACCCACAACTCCGCCATCATCCAGAGCGCGCAGCTGTTCGCGAACGCCTCCCTGCTGAAGGGGAGTAGTCTGACGGGCGATTTGTGCCATGGTGGATCTCCTGTTCAAGGGTCGCCAGCGCAATGTTCGCTGGCGGCGGGGCCCCGAGGCGCCGTCGGTGTCTTTTTAGACATACGACGGGTAGACCGCTTTCGGTTCCGCTGATGCCCTATAACAGTGCACGACCCATGCCGCGTTTGCCGCGACGGAAGTCACATCGCAAACGGTTAATTTGCAACAACTTAGCAAATTATCGGTCATTGTGACCGATATGTCAGTCCGCTACAGTGTCCTCTTTTGAGGTCTCAAATAGTGGACAGAACCTGTCAACCCAGCCGGAATCCTGCCGTATACAGAAGCGCCAATGCCGTCTTGGCATCCTGAATCTCACCCCGCTCAATCATGGAAAGCGCACGAGACAGACGCGTGGGCACCAGCTCCATGAACTCATCGGCCTCCCGCTTGTGCTCCCCCGGCACCAGCCCGCTCGCCATGAACAGGTGAATCTTTTCGTCGGTGAAGCCAGGGGTGGTGTACATGGTGAACAGCTTCGTCACCTCGGTGGCTCGGTACCCTGTCTCTTCGAGCAACTCCCGCGACGCGCAGACAACCGGCGTTTCTCCCGGATCGAGTCGGCCGGCCGGAATCTCGTAGAGATATTGCTCTGCGGCGTACCGGTACTGACGGATGAGAACCAACTCCGGATCCGGATCATCAACCGCCCCGAGCACCGGCACGATAGCACTCGCGCCAGGGTGCCGGACCATTTCCAGAGAACCGATCGATCCGTCGGGAAACCGAACTTCGTCTACATCCAGCGAGATGACCCGGCCGTTGTACACCCGTTTGCTCGACACCTGCCCAACATCTTCTCTCTCCACGCATTCCTTGCCTTAGCGCCTGGATTTCTTCGCGGCCTTTTCTGCCGTCTTCTTCGATGATTTTTTCACCGATTTTTTCGCCTTCTTTTTGGCCTTCTCCTTCGTCGCTTTCTTCGCCTTTTTCTTGGTCGGCTTCCGCGGCCGCTTCACATCATTACCTGCCAGCCACTCTTTCACCGTCTTTCTGAGATACACCGGGACACGCAGGATCGTGCCACGACACTTCTTGCTTCCGCAGCGACAGGCGTAGTACCGCACGTCTTCCGGATCGTATGAATCGTCCCATTCAAACCGGTAGTCATACACCAGCTCCGTTTCCGGTGCGATCGGCTTGATGGACTGAATCCACACGCGATCATCATCGATCACCGACTCACAGTTCGGTTCGCACGAATGATTGATGTACTTCGCATCGTTGCCGCGACGACGTGCATCCAGTACCACATCATCGTTCACGACAAACAGGAACGTATGATGCCGTCCGTCGCTGTCATCGTATCGGCGGTCCGCTTCTTCGTGCGTGATCGGCTCACCGATGTACTCGGTGATCACCTTGCCTTCACGAATGCGACGGGTGGCAAAGACGCCACGCCCCTGGATTTTGGAGCGGCGCACTTCGAAGGGAGGGGTGCGCTTGGGTTTAGCCGAAGCGGCTGTTTTCGCATCAGCTTTCGCTGCCTTTTTTTCCAGCGACTTGGAGCGGGATTTTGATGCTGACTCGGAAGGTGGCACAGAACAGAGAAGGAGGGGAGGACAATCGCTGTCAGTCGACAGCCGACCAGCGGTGGAACGGGAAGTATGGCGCGCGCTTAGTCGTGAGGCGAGGGCTCAGCCGCCGACCGCATGAACTGCAGCGCGCCGGAGGGACACCGCTTGACCTGCGCTTCGATTGCGTCTGTCTTCTGATCGTTTTCAAGCGTGAACTCAAACTGCGTCATGAGATTGTCCCGTTATCAGTCGTCAGCAAACAACTCGTCGGTTGGCGCGTGCACCGTTACCGGCCCTACGCCCAACGCTTCAAGTGGCGACTGCAACGCGTCGGGAGGACCAACCACGACGATCTGCAGTTTGGCCGGATCGAGATGCGTGCGTGCGGCGCGCAATACATCATCGGCCGACACCGCGCGAACCCGCTCGCGGTACGAATCGAAGTAGTTGGATGGCAATCGGAAGATCTCCACATTCGCCAGTCCGCCGGCAATTGCAGCCGTTGTCTCAAAGCGGATGGGAAAGACGCCGTCGAGATAACTCACGGCCAGCGACAACTCTTCATCGCTGACTTTTTCTTCGCGCATGCGACGCACTTCATGCAACGCTTCTCGCACAGCATCGGCGCATTTGTCGGTTTGCACCGCACTGGAAAGTTCAAACGGACTCGCGGCACGGCGCCAATCGAACGTGCTGTGCGCGCCGTAGGTGTAGCCATGTTTTTCGCGCAGGTTGAGATTCAACCGCGAAGAGAACAGACCACCCAGAATCGCGTTCATGACCACGAGCGGGAAATAATCGGGGTGCGCGCGCGGCACGGCCACATGTCCCAAGCGCAGCTCGGTTTGCTGCGCATCAGGCTTGGCCACCAAATGGATGCGACAATCGGTAAATCGCACCGATGCATCAGGCGCGGGCACCGGTTCCGCGGTCCCGCTCCAGTCGCCCAGATGCTGCGTTGCCATCTGCACCGCTTCTTCTACCGAGCAGTCACCAACCACCAGCAATGCGGTGGCTTCGGGGACAAAATGTTCGGCATGAAAACGCACCACATCATCGCGCGTAATCGTGGGAATGCTGCGCTCATCACCGCCGGCCAGTCGGGCAAAACGGGAAGTTGACGCGTACAGCAAACGATTGAGTGCCACGTCGGCCAGCCCACGGGCATCAGCACGGATTTGTGTGAGATCGGACAGCCGCTCTTCTGCCAGACGCTGCATCTCGTCGGCCGGAAACGAGGGACGTCGCAGCACCTCGGCCAGCACGGCAAACGCATCACCGGCGCGCTCGCGCAGCGCGGTGAGCTGCACAATGCTCGAATCCCAATCCGCACCGGTATCGAGCACGGTGCCCAGCGTTTCCACACGCTCCGCCAGCTCCAGCGCACTCATGTTCACCGTGCCTTCGGCCAGCGCGCGTCCCGTGAGCACGGCCAGTCCGTGTTTGCCCAGCGGATCGCGTGTTGCCCCGGCTTCAACAACCGCCAGCACCGTGACCACCGGATGCGCGTGCACCGGTGCCACTACCACGCGCAGCCCGTTGGGCAGAATGCGCGTCTGGAACGACGGAAAGTGATACGGGCGCACTACCCCCGGTTCCGGCCGCGGCGCGGCAGAAGGAAACTCCGCGCTGTCCGCGACCGCGCGCTCAGCAGACGCGCTCACGCCGCCACCTCGACGTCTGCCGCATCGGCATCCGACGGTTCTTCTATAGGCACGTACATCAGTGTGGCGCGATTTTCGGCCGTCAGATACTCGCGCGCAAACGCACTGACATGTTCAGCAGTTACGGCGCGGTATCGCGCCGGCTGTTCGTTCACGAGCGAAGCATCGCCAAAATACGTGGCAAAGCGGGACAGCTGATCGGCGCGCTCCGATGCTGACTGCAGCGACGTCACGAAATGCGTTTCCGTGAGTGCGATCGCACGCTGGACCTCGTGATCTGTGACACCATCCCGTTGCACCCGATCGAGCTCCGCGTGTACGGCCGCTTCAAGGCGCTCCGGTGAGACATCGGGCAACGCGGTGACGTCGGCCACAAACAGGTCGGCGCCTTTCGCAAGGTCAAAGGTGAAGCAGCTGGCCGACGACGCAATGCGCTGCTGGCGAACGAGTGAGCGTTCAAAGCGGCTGCCCGTGCGAAGGCCGAGTATGGCCGAACACACACTCGCGGCGTAGTACTCGTCGGTACCGAGTACCGGCATGCGCGAGGCCACAAATACGCGGGGCAGAGCGCAGGCGTCGGGCACCACTTCACGCAACGCCCCCCCGAAACTGAAGGGCACCGACATGTCAGGGAGCGCCGGTTTGCCGCGTCCGCGGGCGATGGGGCCGAAGTATTCTTCTACCAGTCGCTTGGCCTCAGCTGCCGGAAAATCACCGGCAATGGTCAACACCGCGTTGTCCGGGGTGTAATACGTTCGGAAGAACTCAGCGATGTCCTCGAGTGAGGCGGCGTCGAGATCGTCCATGGAGCCGATGAGCGAGTGGTGGAACGGGTGTTCAGGGGGGAAGCAGAGTGCCGGCAGCTTCTCCCACCACGTGCCGTACGGCTGATTATCCACACTCCACCGCCGTTCATTCTTTACCACATCGCGTTGCGTGTCGAGCTTCGGTTGCGTCATCGCAGGCAGCAGGCGGCCCATGCGATCGGCTTCAAGCCAAAGCGCCAGCGCGAGCTGGTTGGACGGCAACGTTTCGTAATAGTTGGTCCGGTCGAGCCAGGTTGAGCCATTGAGTGTACCACCGGCACGTTGCACGAACTCAAAGTGTTCATTGGCACCGACGTTGGCCGAACCCTGAAACAGCATGTGTTCAAACAAATGGGCAAAGCCGGTACGCCCCGTACGTTCGTTGGCCGAACCCACGTGGTACCACAGGTTAACTGCGACGATCGGCGCCGTGTGATCCTCGGAGAGCACCACCAGGAGACCGTTCGGGAGGCGATAGCTCTCGACGGGGATCTGCATTCTGTAAATTGGCGTACGGGTCACATGCGGAGGAACCCCGCATGGTGCATTTCTCAGACGTTCATTCACGATACTGCCTGAACCAGGGCACCGCTGATGTTTCTTAAGGATTTTCGCTTCGTTCGCGCATTCAGTAGCGCTGTCATCGCCGTCAGTGTACTGGCCGCATGCGGTGATGAGCCGCGAACGCCCACCGCCTTTGTGAGCGATGGCCCGAACACACTGGTGGGTTCGGCCAACGCAACGGTGGCGTCCAACCCCGAAGTGCGCGTGGAAGACCAGCGCGGCCGAGGACTGCCCAACGTGCTTGTGCGCTGGGCGGTGAGTGCCGACGGCGGCAGTGTGGTGAATGACAGCGTTCGCACGGACGCCAGCGGTGTGGCCACGTCGGGTGGCTGGCGGCTGGGTACCAAGGCTGGCGTGCAAACGCTCACGGCCACAGTGAGTGGGCTGCCGCCCGTGGTGTTTCTGGCAAACGTGTTGCCCGGACCGCCATTTGTAATGGCACGTCAGATCGCGGAGGTACAGAGCACCGTCGTAAATACTGCGGTCCCGCTCGCCCCCAGCGTCCGGGTGATCGACGCCTTTGACAATGTTGTCCCGAATGTGCCGGTCACGTTTCGTGTGATCAGCGGCGATGGCGCCATCCTGGGCGACACCATTCGCGTGAGTGATGCGAGCGGTGTGGCGTCGGTGGACGGCTGGCGCATTGGTACGCGGACCAGCGTGGCGCAAATCGTGGCGGCACAGGTGGCCGGCATCAACAACCCGGTACAGTTTCGTGCGGCTGCCATGCCGGAAGCAGCGGTGATGATTGAACCGGCCTCGCCGTTGTTTCAAAACGGCGTGCCACTGCTCGGCGTAAGTTCGCGTCCGGCGGTGCGCGCGCGTGATCAGTATGGCAACCCAACGGGTGGTGTCACTGTGACATTTACGCCGGGTGCCGGATCGGGTTCAGTTACTGGCAGCACACGTGAGACGGTGGGCCCTGACGGATTGGCACGCGTTGGCAGCTGGATTCTTGGTGAAGCCGCTGAACAGACGTTGATTGCGACCTCGCCGCAGTTTCCCGCGGAGTCGTTTGTCTATCGCGCCAATGCGGTAAGCAGCGTGTTTTCAATCGAAACGGTGTTCGTGAATGGCGAACCAAGCGGGCGGAATCTGCGCTCGGTGGAAACGGCGGTTGAGCGCTGGCGCAACGTGATTGCCGGTGAACTGACACCGGTGCCGGTCGTGGCCGGACCCAACGAGTGTGGCCCGGGCGTTCCCGCAATCAATGAGACCATTCGCAACGTTCGCATCTATATCAACTTCGACAGCATCGATGGTCGCGGCGGTGTGCTGGGTCGCGCGGGTCCATGTTACTACCGCACGTCCAGCGGTATTCCGATTATCGGGTTTGTTGAACTCGACACCGCCGATCTCTCAGCCCTGAATGAGAGCGGTACGCTGGACGATGTCATGACGCATGAGTTCGGACACGTGCTCGGATTGCAGCGCTTTACGTGGGGGCTGCGCGACCTGGTGGCCAATGCGGGTACCGCTGATCCGTACTATCAGGGTGCGGCGGCGCGTGAACAGTTCGCCGCGATCGGCGGCGGCGTGTACTCGGGTATTCCGGTGCCGCTGGAGAACACCGGCGGTGCAGGGACGCGTGAATCGCACTGGCGCATCTCGGTGTTGCGCCGCGAACTGATGGTGGGCTTTGCACAACCGGGCGGCATGCCACTCAGTCGCCTGTCTGTTGGCTCGCTCTCCGATCTGGGGTACATCGTGCGTCCCGACAACGCTGAGACGTTCACTGTGCCGAGCTTCGGTTCGGCCGCGTTTGGCGCAGCCACACTGCCAACCGGCGATGCGATTCAGTACGGCGATGACGACTGGCCATCGGCCATCTGGTCAATCGATGAGCGCGGTCGACGCGAGCTCAAGCGCAGCGGTGATTGGCGGCAGACCCGTGGACGGGAATCGAGGCGGGGAGGACGGTGAGCAGCGACTGTCTTTATCGATTCGTACCGAATCGCGTCCCGTTCAGAAAATAGCGCACGAAGTCCACCGGCACGGCCAGTGATTCGCGCACCGCATACTCGAACTCGAGCAGCGGATTACTGGAAATCGGACTCGTGCGCGTTGGTGATCCATGCGGAGTGAGTCCATGCAGACGCGCAAGCAACGACAGGCGCAGCATATGAAAGGGATCGCTCACCAGGAGCACCGCTTTGCCGTCTACCTCAACCAACCGGTTGGCGGCGTTGTTCATGGAGGTGAATGTGGTGCGCCCTTCGTCTTCGTGAAGAATCATAGAGTCGGGCACGCCGCGCTTCACGAGATAGCGCCGTCCGGCTCCCGCTTCACTCTGGGTATCGCCGTCGCCGCGGCCGCCGGTGAGCAGCACGTACGGCGCCAGGCCGCGCTCGTAGAGCAGCTGTGCATGATCGAGCCGCGCCTGGAGCACGGGTGATGGACGTCCGTCGTACTGGGCCGCGCCTAGCACAACAATCGCGTCGGCCATGCGCGCACTCACGTTTTCCGCGTCGTCACGACGCGACCACCACCACACCAGGGCGATGGTCAGTGCCCAGCCCAGAAGGGCCAGCACAAGCAGTTGTGTGAAGAGTCGGCGAAGCCAGCGGGCCATCCCGCAAAGTTAGTCGTGCGGGCGCACTTTGCATTTGCCGGGCAAAGCGGTGACCCGGTAACGGCCCACTACACCGGCCGCGTATCCCCCGACTCCGGCGCATCCACGTTGTAACCGCCCTCGCGCAACGACGCCGCAAACGCATCCTGCGCCGACGCTTCGCCGTGCACCAGGTGCACACGCTGGATCTCGCGACGCGCCTTCACGCCTTCGCTGCGCACGGCGTCCAGCCACGAACGCATTTCGGTACGATCGCCGTGCGCTGAATAACCGTTCAGAACCTCAACCTGCGCAGCCAGCTGCACTTCGTCGCCAAAGACGCGCAACACCGGTTGCTTCTCCACAATGCGACGCGCCAGTGTGTTTTCTGCCGCAAATCCAACCATGAGAATCGTGTTGCGCGGATCACTGGCACCGTTGCGCAAGTGATGCAAAATACGCCCCGACTCCGCCATGCCGCTGGCCGCGACGATCACCATTGGACCATGCCGGTGATTGAGCTGCTTGGACTCTTCAACACTGCGCGTAAAGCGAACGAGCGGAAACTCCAGCGGATTGGCGGTTTCACGAATCAGTGCTTCGCTGCGATCAAAAATGTTGGCGTGCAGCGCAAAAACCGACGTGGCATCAAGCGCGAGCGGTGAGTCGACAAAAACCGGAATCTCCGGGATGCGATCGGCACGCCACAGCGCGTGCAGATCGTACACCACCTCCTGTGTGCGACCGAGTGCAAACGCGGGAATGAGCACGCGTCCACCACGAGCGGCGGTTTCGCGAATAACGCGGGCCAGCTGTTCGCGCGCACCATCCACACTCTCATGATCGCGGTTGCCATACGTGGACTCCATGATCACCGTATCCGCACCGCCGTGCGGCGGATCAGGATCGCGAATAATCGGTTGGTCGTCACGGCCGATGTCACCCGAAAACACCACGCGATGCGTGTGCGATCCTTCTTTGGCCTCAATCACGATGCTCGCGGAACCCAGAATGTGCCCCGCGTCGGTGTAGAGCGCACGCACACCGGGCAGTACATCCAGCCAGCGGTTGTAGGGCACACCGATCATCTGATCAACTGCTTGCATGGCATCAGCCAGCGAGTACAACGGCGGCGAGTACGGACGGCCGCGGCGCTCGAGATACTCCACATCGCGCTGCTGAATATTGGCCGAATCAGCGAGCATCACAGCGCACAAATCACGCGTCGCGCTGGTAGTCCAGATACTGCCCGTGTAACCCTGCGCGACCAGAAACGGCAAACGGCCGGCGTGATCAATGTGCGCGTGCGAAAGCAGGACCGCGTCAATCTTGTTTACCGGTAACGGTAACTTCCGATTCTTCTCGCGACTTTGCTCCCGTCGTCCCTGAAACAGTCCGCAATCAAGCAGAATGCGCTGCCCGTTCACGTGCAGAATGTGACAGGAACCGGTCACCTCGCGCGCCGCGCCGGAGAATTCAATGTGCATCGGTTACCTCATTGATTGAGACGCCACACGGAAAAACTCAGCATCGACGCAAAGCTTACCCATGCCAGATATGGAAGGATGAGCTTGCCGGCTACCGCATTCAGCCGCGCAAACTGCAGCTGCAGCACCGCCACCATGCCTAGCAGCAGGAAGACTTCGGCCGTGGCCCACCCGCGCAGCTCCCAGCCAAAGAACAACCATGTCCACAGTGTGTTGATCACGAGCTGAAAGAGATAGAGCAACAGCGCTCCGCGCGCATCACGCCAGCCGTGTTCAAGCCACACGCGCCAGGCTGCTACCCCCATCATCGCGTACAACACGGTCCACACCGGACCAAACACCCACGGCGGTGGCGCCCACGACGGCAACGTGAGCGCGGTGTAGCGCGTGGCCGCATCGGTGGAGGCCAGCGCGCCCAGTGTGGCCGCCACAAACGTGACGGCCAGCCAGGCCACCAGACCGCGCCAGCGCGATGACCAGTTGATTGGAGTGCTGGCCATCATGCTGTCCATGAGGCGGAGCACAAACGGCAGGTGGCGGTACAGAAGTTCATATCGCCAAAGATGGTGTACCACGCGATCGTTCGCATACCCTACATTGCGAACATGTCACCTGTGCGCCCCCCCCGCTCCCGTTTTCTCACGCGAGCACTCGATCAGTTAAGCCGTTTGGGTGACTGGGGCGCGCGTGCGGCCTACACGGTGCGCACGCTCACCGTGCAAGCCCGACGGCAGACGCGGCGCGTCACATTTGGTCCGAGACGCAGTGCACAAAGTGGATGGGATGATTTTGTCGACTGGCTGGGCACCACCGCTGTCAGTGAAAATGCCATCCTGCTGATTTTCGCGGTGATTATCGGTATCGGCGCGGCGTTGGGCATCGTGGTGTTCTACAAGCTCATCGATGCGGCGTACTGGTTGTTCGTCACGCTGCCGGGCCGGGAAGTGGAAGCGCTGCGCAATCCGATCTACCGTCCGCTGCTCACCGCGGCAGGTTTCGTAGCGGCCGCCGCTGTGATGCGACGATTCGCGCCCGGTGAAGAAGGTTACAACGTGCCCGACCTCAAGCGGCGTGTCGCGCAGGATGGCGGACACATGCAGGTCAAGCCGCTCGCCGCGCGCAGTCTGGCCAGCGCCATCACGCTCGGCGCCGGCGGATCGGTGGGCAGTGAAGGACCAGCGGCGGTGGTGGGCGGTGGACTCGGTGCGTACTTCTCGCGCGTATTCAGATTTTCCAAAGACCGTACGCGCCTGCTTGTGAGTGCCGGAACCGCCGCCGGCATCAGCGCGGCGTTTAACGCACCGCTGGCCGGCGCCTTCTTTGCGCTTGAGGAGTTGCTCGGTGGTCTGCACGTCGCCGCATTCCCCACCGTCGTGGTGAGCAGCGTAACGGCGGCCGTTGTATCGCAGGCCGTGTTCGGCATTCACCCGGCGTTTCCGATTCCGGCGCTGCATCCATCGCGCGGCTGGTTTGAGTTGCTGGCGCTGCCACCGCTGTTGGGCATTGCCTGTGGTCTGGTCACGGTGCTGTTTGTGCGGACCTACTTCAGCGTCGGGAAGGCCGCACGCGCGTGGAAAGTGTCTCCCGCCGTGCGTGCAGCCATTGGCGGTGGTTCGGTTGGTCTGCTCGTGTACCTCTCGGGCGGATTGCTGCTTGGCCCCGGCCACATGTTGATTCCTGCGGAGTTGTTCTCCGGCACCGCGTTCTGGATTGTTGGTGGACTGGTGCTGGCCAAGATTGTGGCCACGGCGATTACCCTGGGCACCGGCGGATCGGGCGGTTTGTTTGCGCCGGCTATTTATGTGGGTGCCGCGACCGGCAGTGCCCTGGCCGGTGCACTCGCGTGGCTGCTGCCGTCGCTGCAAATCACCCCCGCGGCGTGGGCATTTGTGGCCATGGGTGGTGTGGTTGGTGCAGCCACAGGGGCGCCGATTACTGCCGTGTTGCTGGTGTTCGAACTCACCGACGACTACGCACTCATGCCGCCGCTGTTGCTGGTGACCGGATTGTCGATGGTGATCGCGCGACGGTACGAAAAAGATGACTTGTACAGCGGTTGGCTGCGCCGACGCGGCATCGTGCTCAAGCACGACAGCGAACGTGATGTGCTGGCGCGTTTGAAAGTGCGCGACGCGTGTGATATGGCACCGCTCGTTGTGCGCGAACACGAACGGCTTGAGCCGGTCTTGTCACGCGTGGCGTTTTCCGGGCAGCCCATGTTTCCCGTGGTCGACGAGCGTGGACAGCTGGCCGGCATTCTGCCCGTGAGTGTACTGGCGGCAGCGTCGCGTGAACCACACGCCTTGCCCACGTTGATTGTGGCCGATCTGGCCGTGGCAACGCCTGCGGTGACACTGGACACACCGCTCGATGATGTCATGCGACGCATGGGCGCACGCGATCTGGCGGCGTTACCTGTGGTGGAAGTGCCCAGTGGTCGATTAATGGGCGTGATCACACGCGCCCATCTCACTCGCGTGGTTGAGCGGGCGATGCTGCTCGACCGACCGGTCGTGGCCTCTGCACCGTCGGGCGCACCGCACGAAATGCCACTGGAGTTACCGTCTGGCGTGAACTATCGCACCGTCACGCCGCCAAAGACACGGGCGCAGGGTAAGGGCGATCAGCGGTGAGGTGAGTAGTTGTGAGGCGATCGGCTGTGATGCGCCACACTCACGGGTTTGTGCGATTGATAATGCGGTTTCGTCGCCACGTGCCCCAGAGCACCACACTGGCCAGCAGCGGTGCCGCGGTGACCACGGCCGTTAACAGCTGCTCGGCTACTGATGTCGCACGTGGCGCGTACCACGTGAGGCCCTGATAGGCCGTAACGAGTGCATCGGTGGTTACTGCCGTGGCGAGCATCAGCCCCAATCGCGTGCTCCACCTGAACAGTCCGTTCAGCAGCGCGACAAACAACAGCGCATCAAAGGCCACCCACGACCACTGCATCCACGGCGCGGGAAACCACCGCGTGGAGTCAACCGAGGCGAGGGCGATCGTCCACGGCACGAGAAGGATCGTCATGGCCCACAACACCGGCCGAGGTCCGCGCAGCAGGGTGCGCAGCGCAAACTTCATGAGCCCACCGCCCGCAAACGCGGTGAGCGCATCGGCGAGCGCACGCCACGACGGCGTTGTTGTGGGCGCCGCCAGCCAGATCGGCTCCCACGACTGCGGACGCAACTTGGTCTTGAACGTTTGCAGTCCGCGAAAGTTGAAGAACGGCGTGGCCAGCGTGCGCACACGTCCCAACCATGGATTTACCGGTCCGGCCAGTGGTGCCAGTCCCAACGTGGCCCAGCGTGCGTTGTGCGCCGCCGCTTCCCGCATGCCGGCGTCAACCAACAGCTCGCTGGTCCCATTGGGCGCATTGACATCGCGCAGCAGATCTTCAAACAGCCAGCCATTGCGCGCGTACACGGGCGCCATGGACAATAGTGCGACTACCTCGCGCGCCGTGCTGCGTTCCGTGCCGCGTTCCGCGATCAGCACGATGCGCTCTTCAATGTCGAGCAGCGGTTCTACGCGCACGAGAAATCCCATTTCCGCCATCGCACGCGACGCTTTCCACCGCATCACCAGCGCGTCGATTTGTGTGCGCAGCGCGGTGTTGAGGCCAACCTCCTCGGCGCGTACCCGACGCACTGAAACACCTTTGTTGTGCGCACGACGCAGCTGTGCACGCAGTGTGCGCGAGCCGCTCAGTGTCTGTTCCCACCGGGTCGGGTCCCACACCGGCTGTTCGCCCAGCAGCAGACGGTGAAAGCGTGGTGACGTGACCAGCCGCCCTTCGGTGGCAAAAAACGCGGCGCGTTTGCCGGCGGCGTGTGCCGCGTCGAGAAACTGTTCCGCTACTTCGTGCACCAATGCTTCGGGTGCCAGCGGTTCACCGCCCGCCACCCACGCAGCGCCGGTGTCCACGTATGCCACCACATGGCCGCGTCCGTCTTCCCAGACGCGAAAATCGCGCTCCAGCAGCTGAAATGACGTGGCATTGCGTCCGAAAGCCCGCAGCGCGCGTCGCAGTGCGTCGCGCGATGCATCGGCCAACGGATCAGGCGTCGGCGTCGGGGGCCTCACGTGCAAACACAACCGTGAGGCGTGCACTGTCCTGCGTCATAAGCGCCGGCGTCCAGCCGGAGCGACTGCGTTCGTTGAGCAGATCGGTGAGCACGTCTTCGTCTTCGCGTACCCGCTTGCCCAACCGCACGATTACCGCTTGATATTCCTTCATGAGGGCCAAAGGTAGCGGTGGCACTCGGCTCACCGCTAGCTTCGCCCATTTCCGTCTACCGGCTCCGCTCATGTCTGTTGCTGTCACACACCCCGACCTGCCCACGCTCACTGTGGTGGATCACCCACTCGTGCGGCACAAGATGACGCTGCTGCGCGACCGCGAAACGTCCACCAAGACGTTCAAGGAGCTGGTGGACGAGATTGCCATGCTCATGGCCTATGAGGCCACCACTGATCTGGCCCTTGAAGAAGTGCCGGTGGATACACCGCTTGAATCGACACACGGCTGGGCGGTTTCAGGGAAGAAACTCGTGCTGGTGCCCATTCTGCGAGCCGGACTCGGCATGGTGGAGGGCATTCTGCGCCTGATCCCCTCCGCACGCGTGGGACACATCGGCTTGTATCGCGATCACGATACACTCGAGCCGGTGGACTACTACTTCAAAGTGCCGGGCGATGCCGAAGCGCGTGATTTTCTGCTGCTCGACCCGATGCTCGCCACCGGCGGAAGTGCTGCCGCCGCGGTGACGTCACTCAAGCGCGCCGGTGCGCACCGCATCCGGCTGCTTTGCCTGGTGGCCGCGCCCGAAGGTGTGCGTCGTCTGGCCGACGCGCACCCTGATGTGTCAGTGCTCAGCGCTGCGCTCGATCGCGAGCTGAATGAATCGGGCTACATCCTGCCCGGTCTGGGCGACGCGGGAGACCGATTGTTCGGTACGCGGTAGCGCCGCTTACCCAAACCACTCACGAGGCGTCTGACGCTGCTGTCTGGTCACGTCGAGCACCCATTCCTGCACCGTGGGTTCCACGATTTCCAGCGGCACCCGGTCAAACCAGGAGCTGGCCAGATCTTCGTCACCAATGCGTCGCCACAGTTCGCCGATCAGATAGGTGATCACGGCGCGCTCCGATCGCTCCACGCCATCGAACTGCTCAAGCGATTCGGCAAACTGCCACGCGGCGTGTCGGCGATAGTAGCGTTCCGCCTCATGATCCTTTTCATCAACGCAGCACCAGGCCGCGCGCAAATACAGATCGCCCAGGTAACGCGGCTCGCACCCTTGCCACGACGCCACGAGCGCCGCGTGCTCGTACTTGATTGAACCGCACGGTCCCTCACGCGCCAGTGACGCCGGCAGGGTAAACCAGACGCGTTCGCGCGTTTCGGCGTACAGCTCCACATCCTTGTCAAAATCCTTGTCCACACCGGCGTAGCCGCAGGTGCCGCACATATGCACGAAATACGGCAGCGGTTGCATGCCGGCGGCGCGCTCGTGGAAGTCGGTGCGTTTGCCTCCGAAAGCATTGGTGGCAAGGACCGCCTGCGAGCGGAACTGCGCATTGCAGACGGGACAGGTGAGATCGATGAGTTGAAGTGTTGTCATGGTAGTGGGCAGACGCGGAGTCGGCACCATACCGGCTCACAGCTGCCAGTGTCGGCAGGTAGGGGCACGGAGATTACTACGCGCGATGTTGCCGGTTGGGATCTGTGCGCTTGCCTGCAATCGCGTATCCGCACTATCTTCTCGCGTCGCCTTGTCTCACCCGGTTGCGGTGTGCCCTGGCGTTCTTTCCTCGGCGAGTCGTTTTTCGCGCCGTGTCACTCGCGCCCGGGCGTTGATGATCGTCAATCTGCTCCCAGACTTTCTCGCCATACTGCAGGCACCCGATCGAATGGCCGCATACCGCGCCTACTTCGATCGGCACCGCGCCCTGCTTTCGGCGTACTGGGACAACTATGTGCTCGACCCGTCGGGTCCGCACTTCGATGACGTCGTTCGCACGACGGTGCTCGCCGACCGCAGTGATCTGCTGGCACTTCTCGCACGTACCGATATTCTCGCACTCGTGGAACGCACCGTCGCGCAGGTGCACGACCTGCTTACCATCGACAGCGACGTTGACGTGGTGGTGATGGTGGGCGTAGGCGCGGCCAATGCCGGTGAACTTGTCGTAGACGGACGCGGCGTGGCGTTTGTCTGCCTTGAGCATTTCACCGGAGTGGCCAACGAGGAAACGCAGGGACTCGGGCTCGACCCTGAACTGCTGCCGCTGTGGCTGTCGCACGAACTGGCGCACGCGGTGCGTTATACATCGCCGGTGAGTCGCAGTGAAATGCGCGCGCTCGTGGAAGACATCGGTGGCTACTACTCGTACTGGGAAACCGGACGACAGGCGTCGCTGCGCGAGTTGCTCGTGAACGAAGGACTGGCTGTGCAGGTCTCGCGCGCCATTTCACCGGGCCATGCGGCGTGGGAGTATTTCGGGTTTGCGCGCAAGCAATACGCTCGCATTCGCGAACTTGAACCGCTGCTCACGCGTGCGGTGAGCGATGACCTTGATCGCGCCGGACTCGGACTGCGCTTGCGCTATCTCTCCGGCGGTATGAGCGATGAAGCGCGCACTCTTGAGCGCACGATTATTCCCGAACGCGCCGGTTACTTTCTCGGCGCGCGCATGGTAGAGCCGGCCATTGCGACACACGGGCTCAAGTGGGCGGTGCGCGCGTCGGCGCAGGAGCTCACGGCTATTGCCGATGGGCAGTACATGTTGCCGGAGCAGGCGTCGCAGATGGCGTAGTGGGGTTCGCGTTTGGGAGCTGGTTGTTGAGGCGCGGGGGCAACTGATGGTGCTCTGTTCGGCGTACGAAACGTGCGAGGCTTTAAGGCCGTAACGCCTCAGGGCACGGATGAGCCGTAAAACCGAATCAGAACAGCAACTGATTTTGCCGCTGACTTTATCGCTCGTGACTTGGCGATATCGTGGCGATCCATGCGCCATCACGCGAAAAGACATTCCGGCGCGTGGTGTCTCCATTCAGCGGCGCCGAAGCTTATTTCCCGACGCAGAACTCCGCAAACAATCGATCAAGCACATCGTCGAGCGACACCGCGCCAATCAGTTCGTCGAGCGCGTGCACCGCAGCACGGACATGCACCGCCGCAATGATGGCCGGTACACCACGTCCACCGTCCCAGGCGTCGCGAAATGCCGTGAGCTCATCACGCGCTGTAAGTACTGCGACGTGATGTCGCTCGCGCGTGAGACGAGGTTGTTCAGGGCTCACATTTCCGTAGGCGTTTGCAACCGCTTGCTGCACCTCTGTCAGTAGCTGCGCCAGTCCAAGCCCGCTCTGCGCGCTTGTGTGCAAGTATTGATGATCGCTCGCGCTACTTGCAGAAACATCCCGTTTCGTAAGCACACGCACCATCGGAACATCCCCCCCCCGCGCCTGCAACACCGCACGCGTCGCAGATTCGAGCTGCTGCTCCGTCTCGCCACACACCACCACAACATGCGCGCGCGACAACCAGCGCGCGCTCACCTCAATACCCAACTGCTCCAGCACATCAGTCGAGTCGCGCAGGCCGGCGGTGTCCACCAACCGCAGTGGCACACCCGGTGTGTCGAGCAACACATCGAGCGCATCGCGCGTGGTGCCGGGAATATCAGAGACAATCGCGCGCGCTTCACCAAGCAACGCATTGAACAGCGATGACTTGCCGGCGTTGGGCGCGCCGGCCAGCACCACGATCGCCCCCTCGCGCACCATCGGAACCGCCGGTGCCGTCGCAAGCAGTTGCTCAAGGGCGTCGATCACCGTTTGCAGTGCACGCTGCACACGCGCGGGTTCAATCGGACCGTCGTCTTCTTCGGGAAAATCAATGTCGTAGGCCAGGAGCGCTTCGAGCTGTACGCAGTCGGTCCGCAATGACATCAGGCGACGGGACAATCCACCGTCGAGCTGTTGCAGCGCCACGCGATGCCAGGCGCTGGAGCGTGCATCAATGAGGTCGCCAACGGCTTCGGCCTGCAGCAAATCCATCTTGCCGGCCAGTACAGCTCGGCGTGTGAACTCACCCGGCAATGCTTCGCGGGCACCGGCGGCAAGCAGTGCGCTCACTACGGCCGTGGGCACCACCAGTCCGCCGTGCGTGCTGATTTCCACCACATCGTCGCCGGTATACGAATGCGGCGCGGGAAACCATGTGATGAGTGCCGTATCAAGCGCGGCGCCTTCACGAGGATGTACGAGACGCCGCAGCGACGGTCGGCGCGCCGGCAACTTCGGCACGGGCTGCTGAGCACTGTTTGCAAGGCACCGTGATACAATCTCCAGCGCGTGCGGACCACTCACACGCACCAGCGCCGTAGCACCACGGCCCGGCGCCGTTGCCAGCGCCACGATGGTATCCGCAGCGCCGGGCAACACGGATCAGCTCAGCCGCTTGGGCTCGTTGCGCGGTGGCTTGCCCGCCTTCGTGGCCTTCGCAGCAACAGCGGCCGGCGTTTGCACGCGTGGCGTCTTCATCATTTTTTGCCGTTCCTTGGCAATGAGCCACTGCTGCGGCAACGATGCGATGTTCTGCACGGCGTAGTAGAGGTTCAGACCCGACGCAAAGTTGATGAAGAAGATGAGCATGATGCCCGGGATCAGGTACGTCATGAGACGTGCCTGCGGATTATCGGGCGTGCTGCGCAATCCAATCCACGACACCAGGAATGCGGTAGCCGCAACAATGATGGGCAGAATGTAGTACGGATCCTTGAGCGAAATATCCGGCAGCCACAGAAACGGCACTCCGCGGAATTCGATTGTGTTCTGGAATACGAAGAACAGCGCAAAGAACACGGGTAGCGGAATGAACATCGGCAGGCAGCCGGTGAGCGAACTCAGCGGGTTGAGCCCATGATCCGCGTACACCTTCATGATTTCGGCCTGTGCCTTTTGCGGATCGCCTTTGTGCTTGGCCTGAACGGCCTGAATCTCCGGCTGAATCTGCTGCATTTGCAGCGACGTGCGCATGGCGCGCTGATTGATGGGCCACAAAATCAAACGCACCGCCACACCGAAAATCACCAGCACCCAACCGTACGACAGTCCTGCAGTTTCCTTCATCCACAACAACGTTTTCATGACCAGCGTGGCGAACGGCTGGATAATTTTCTGCATGAAGCCGCCGTACGGATTGGCGCTTTCAAACTCGCGCCCCATGGCGACCATGCGTTTGAACTCCTGCGGGCCGGCGTAGACTTCTACCGCCGCTGCACCATTGCGCAGGTTGGCGACGACATGGCCGGTGGCACGTGTGGCCTGCTTACTTTCGCGGGCGCCACCGGTGACGTTGAGCTCAACAAATCCGGGTTCTGTTGGCGGTACGAGCAGGCCGAGCAGGAAGTACTTGTTCTTGGCCACCACCCAGGTGAACGGGCCCAGTACGATGTCACGTTCGCCCGGATCAAGGTCGCCGAAATCAATCAGGTCGGCGCTGCGCGCTTCCGGCTTGAAGGCATACGACAAATGCGTGCGGTCTTCTACACTATCAGCTTCGGATGACCGGAAACCGGGCGGCAGGTCAATCAGCAGATAACCGTCAATGTTGGGCCCGGTCACTGTGGCGCCGATGTTTACGCGATAGCTGTCCGGCAGGAAGCTGTACGTAATGCCGATCGCGCGCTGTGCAACCTGCGCCGTGTAACGCAGCTGCGTGCGACCATCAACCTCTGTGCGTTCAACATTGAACGGCGTTTGTGTGAGGTTGAGCGTGTCGCCACCCGGAAATACCATGCGCCACGCCAGCAGCCGATCACCGGACTGTGCCAGCTCTACGGGTCGGTCGGTTTTTTTGCCGCCGCTCTCGAGCGCACTGTACTTCTGCATTTCCGCTGAGATCAGCGCGGCACCCAGAGAACTCACGCGATACGTAGCCAGCGGTGTAACCACCGCTGCGGTATCAACCCGTGCCACCTGCGCCACGAGGCTGTCGGGTGTAGCCATCATCGTAGTTGGCGCACCCGACGTGACTCCTTGCGCGCCGGTCGCTTGCGCCGGTGCTGCAGACGGAGTGAGGTCGTCCGAGATTGCCGCCGCGCCACTCATCGCAGCGGCTGCACTGTCGGCCCCGACACCATTGATCGTGTCAGGCGTGGGCGCCGTCGGAAAAAGAATCGGCGTAATGATGAGCACGGCCGCCATAAGGACAACGGCGAGCGCGAGACGGCGTGGTTCCATGATAGAGTCTGCGAGCAGCTAATCGAGACTGACACACGATGCGCGCACAGGCCGTTCGGCCGCGCCCGCCTTTCGCCTGTCAGGGCACGGGGTCATATCCACCGGGACGGAACGGATGACACCGTCCAATCCGGCGAATGGCAAGCCAACTGCCGCGTAGCGCACCGTGACGCTCAAGCGCCTCGATCGCGTACGCGGAACACGACGGAAAATAGCGGCATGAACCGCCGAGCAGGGGCGACAGCGCAACCTGATACAAGCGAACACCGAGAATGAGCAGGAACTGCGGGACGGCGGCGATTCCTTTCGCGGCCGGCCGGGCGTCCGACGCAGGCTGGCTGTCTGTGTTGTCATCCTGCGCAACTCGCGTTGCGTCAGGCACCTCCACAGCCACAGCGTGTTCAGCGCACATCGGTTGCTCCGGTCACAGTGTCGCCACCCGCACTCGTCGCGCGTGAACGCCGTACGATCTGCGCGCCCAGTTGTTGCAACTCCTGTTGCAACGCATCGAATGTCAGTCCGTATGCCGGTGCACTGGCCCGCACAACGACATCGAGAGGTACAGACAATGAGCGCAGCACGGGCAGCAGCTCCAGTCGCAGCAGTTCACGCAGGCGACGCTTGAGGCGATTGCGATCCACGGCCGAGTGTTTGTGCCGAGGCACGATCAGACCAACCCGTGGAAGCGCATGAAGGGAAGCGACCACGCGCACTTCGAGAGTGCTGCTGCGTATGCGCTTCCCTTCGCGACGTGTCCGCTCCAGCTCCGGCGCGCGCGTTACCTTGTGCGCACGCCGGAGAGGGCGGGGATCAGGCGCCTGCGTACTTCGACGGCAGCTGAACCGAGAGCAACTTGCGCCCCTTACGGCGGCGGCGGCTCAGGGTTGCGCGACCCCACTTGTCTGCCATGCGAGCGCGGAAGCCGTGCTTGCGGAGACGCTTGGTGTTGCGCGGGCGATACGTGGGCTTGCCCATGGGTCTGGTCTGTCAGAAGGTGCGAAATGAAAAGCCGACGAGTCGCGTGCCGCATGCGATATCCATCAGCCTGCTTGGTCAGAGAACCTGAACACGTCAGGTACAGATCCGTAAGATAGGCCGCAGCTTGGGCTTGCGTCAAGTGATAGCAGGTGATGTCTGAAGCGATTTTGAGTCTGGGAAAAATCTGTCGCGTCACGCATTTGACTTATCCACATTCTTCGGGCTAGCTTCGCTGCCCCACCTCTTCCGCGTCCCCGAACCCCGCACTCGCTGTCATGTCCTTGTCCCCGTCCGACATCTGGGAACGCCTGATCACCCGTGCCCGACAGGTCCTTCCAGAACAGACATTCAGGACATGGCTCGAACCCGCCGAACCGGTTTCCTTCCAGGACGGGCTGCTCACGGTCGTGGTACCCGACCAGTTTTCCGCCGACTGGAACGACAGCAAGCACACCGAGCTGCTCTCCAGCTACGCCCCCGTGGCCGTGGGACACCCGGTTCGCATCCAGTTTCGTATCTCGGAAGAGCGCGCCAAGCGGGCCCAGCTCGATATCTTTGTCCAGCAACCGCCCAACCCTGTAGCGCCACCACCGCAGCAAAAGTCGGCCATCTCTGCGCCACTTAACCCGCGGTACACGTTTGAGCAGTTTGTCATCGGCAAGTCCAACGATGTCGCCGCCGCCGCCTCGCAGGCTGCGGCCCAGGCGCCCGGCGTGGTCTACAACCCGCTCTTCATCTACGGCGAAACCGGACTCGGCAAAACCCATCTCATGCAGGCTATCGCCCATGAGCTGCTGCGCCGCACGCCGTCGCTCCGACTCGCGTTTGTGGGCACCGAGCAGTTCACCAACGATTTTGTCTCGGCTATTCAGGGTGGACAGATGCACGATTTCCGCCGCCGCTACCGCGAAATCGACCTGCTGCTGGTGGACGATGTGCAGTTCCTCAAGGGCAAAGAATCCACACAGGAAGAGTTCTTCCACACGTTCAACGCCATCTATGAAGCCGGCCGGCAGATCGTTCTGACCTCCGATCGGCCGCCCAAGGAGATCCCCGGACTCGAGTCCCGGCTTGTCTCCCGCTTTGAATGGGGCATGGTGGCCAACGTCGATTCGCCCGACCTTGAGCACCGCATCGCGATTCTGAAAAAGAAGGCCAGCCTCGATCATCTGGAGCTGACCATCCCCGACGAAGTCATCGAGTTCATCGCGCAGCATGTGAAGTCGAGCGTGCGCGAGCTCGAAGGCTCCATCATCAAGCTGCTGGCCTATGCGTCGCTCAAGCACCGGGAGATTTCGGTGGAGCTGGCGCGGGAGGCGTTGCGCGACAAGCTCAAGGCCTCCTCCACCTCCGATTTCCCCGACGTTCCCCCCACCAGCATTACCGTGGCCACGATTCAGCAGGTGGTCGCACGGGAGTGGGGTGTGACGCCGGACGGCCTGCGATCCAAAACCCGCACCAAGCAGCTCACCACACCACGGCAGGTGGCGATGTATCTCTGCCGGGAGCTGTTAGCCTTGCAGCTGGTGGAAATTGGCAACGCCTTTGGCGGACGGGATCACTCCACCGTGATTCATTCGCTCGATCGCGTGGCCGAAGATATGGCGGCGACAGCCGAGTTCAGTGAGCGTGTAACCAGGCTTCGCGGCATGTTGGAAACTCTGCGGACAACCGGCGTGCTGTCCACGTGAGTCCACATCTATCCACCTTTTGTTTGGGGGCGATGTGGGGGAGCGGGGACGCAGACACTCTTTCCCCATCGAACGCACATGAGCTCTGGTAGCGCACAACGTTCAACTACCGTAGCTTACGCACGTTCTCGACATCTCCACACGCTCTACTGCTACTACCTATTTGTTCTTTAATTAAAGAACAACAGTAAGCTGACCATTCTTTCAACGTCGGGCATGCGCTTCACCATCTCGCGCGAAAAGCTTCTCGAGGGATTGCAGGCTGTCACCGCTGCAGTTCCCGCCAAGACCACACTGCCAGTACTCGCCAACTTGTTGGTAGAGACGACTGACCGTGGCATTCGGTTATCTGCAACGGACCTCGACATTGCGGTGAGCACCGAAGTTACGGCTGATGTCGAAGCGGCAGGTGCCATCACGATTCCGGCACGCAAACTCAGCGAGATTGCACGCGAGTTGCCACCGGCACCCGTGAAAATTGCAACGTCAGGTGAACAGCGTGTCACGCTTGAATGCGGACGTTCGCGATTCAAGTTGCTTGGACTTCCACGCGACGAGTTCCCCACGTTTCCGCAGGTACGCTTCAACGAATCGTGGCGCGTGAAGTCAGGTGAGTTGCAGCAGCTCATTGCGCACACGGCGTTTGCGGTGAGCACCGAAGAGTCGCGTCCGATTTTGAACGGCGTGTTGTGGGAGTTGCGCGAAGAACGCATGCGCATGGTGGCCACCAATGGACACCGCCTGTCGCGCATGGACCTGCCCATTCCCGGCACGTCGGCGCCGTCGAGCGATCTTATCGTGCCGCCCAAGGCGCTCGAACAGGTGCGTCGCTTGTTCCCCGCCGAAGAAGAACTTGAGATTGCACGCGGTGACAATCACCTGGGATTCCGTTCGCCATTCACCGCCGTGTTTACGCGCCTTATCGAAGGCCCGTATCCCAACTACGAGCAGGTGATTCCGAAGGACAACGACAAGCACTGCATTCTCGACAAGGCAGCGCTGGCCGGTGCACTCAAGCGCATGAGCGTGATTGCATCAGACCAGACGCATCGCATCAAGCTGTCGTTTAATGCCGGCATGTTGAAGTTTGCTGTGACAACGCCCGATCTCGGTGAAGCCGCGGACGAGTTGAGCATCAACTACGACGGTGATCCGCTTGAGATCGGATTCAACGCCGCGTATCTGCTCGAGATTCTGCGTTTCATGCCAACCGACGAGATCAAGCTCACGTTCAAGGCACCGGAACGTGCGGCCACGATTGAACCGCATGAGTGGGACAGCAATGCGGATTATTTGTGCCTGGTGATGCCGTTGCGGTTGATGGATTAGCAGTTCACCTGATCGACTGCAGCAACAGTAGCCGCATCGTACAAATCGAAGCGAATCAAGCCGAAGGATGCGACCATGAAATCGCTGGACGTATTTACTGTCTTTCTTGTGCTCGGTACGATTGCGCTCACCGTGTTCACCTTGCGGTCACACTATCGCGCTCATGAAGGTGCGTCGTCACGGCTGGTCACTCATGTTGTGGCACTGGTGATTTTTTTGTGTGCATCGGTCATGGTGCTTGCCGGCGTTCGATGGTGGCTCATGCCATCGTGGCCAAGTCTGGCGATTCCTAGCGTCTTGGCGTCGATCATCATCGGGGCTTTGTGGAACCGTTCGACGCGTCCTGCCGATGCGGATAGGGGTTAGCGCGACGTGAATCGGATGAAAGTCATTTCTCTGTCCGCGGCTGTGATCGACCTCGCCCAACGCGGAAGATTGGTGCTGCCAGAGCGGTCACCTGATACCTCGTGGATAGCACTTCCCGCGGGCGTGCCCATCGAGGGCGCCTCTGCAGTGGCGGCATTGCTGGCCGATCGTGAGGAGTCGCTGTAGAGCAACTGCGGGACAGTTCGGGAATCCGCTCCTGGGGTTTCTTTGGCGACTCCAGATGTTGTTAAGAGTCGTCTTTACCGCACTCGCTCCGCCGTCAACGTAACCCGCTGCGTGAGCGACTGCTGACCCTGATCGCGCCGCGCTGAATCGCGCACATCAAGCTGCATCGTGGACTCCGACTGCAGCTCTACCAACGCACCGGTGGTCGCATCAACAATCAACTGCTGCGTCCCGCTGCCGCGACCGGTAAGTCCCACGGTACGCCAACTCGTAGCCAGCTGTCCCTCCACACGCGTTTGCAGCGTGCGGTCAATATTCACGCGCGTGAACGCACCATTGGGACCGCTTTCCAGCGATCGCACCGTGGCCGTGCCCACCTGCTGCACCGTGACCGGCACACCGCCGCGGCACATGAACACGCGCGTGGTATCGCTCCACGAACGGCCCACCACAAGCTCCGGCGGCAGTCGCACCAGCAGCTCACGCGCCAGCGCCAGCGCACTCATTTCGGGCTGATCGCACTCGTTGACCAAGGCGGGCCTTGGAGACACGCGCGCGGTCAGACCATTGAGCGTGGCATCAAAGGGCACGGTGAGTGGCGCCACGGGCCTGGACGGGGTCGTAGCAACGCCCGGCAAGGCTGAGCTTCGTGATCCGGTGACACGATCGGAGCTGGTGATGACAAAACCGTCTACGCGACCGGTGCTGCGCAGATCAAGCGCACGACCGAGCACACCGGTACCAATGCGCTCCATGGCAAAGCTCACGCGGGCCTTGGTGACAATCTCTTCACGGTTGGCCTGTCCGGCGCTGTCCCGCTCCACGCGTGCGGTGCTCACCACGTCATAGCGCAGCGTGTCGTGACTGGTGGCAATGGTGACGCTGCTCGGTGCCACCGGCGCGGGTGGCGGCGCCACGACCACAGGCGGCGCTTCAGGCATAGGCTCCACCACCGGCCGCGTCGGCGCACAGGCAGCCGCGCTGATGACCGCAAGAGCAATCATGAGCCGGCGTGCGTCGCGCGTGATTGAACGATTGCCAAGACTCATGAAGCGTGACTCGCTGAACATGCGGGAAATCGTGCGACAAAAACCCGTGGGTGGGTCGCCGGCCTGTAAGCCGGGTTCTGTCGGTGCTTAAGCGATACCCTGCCAAACACCGGACGGTCATTTCTCTCGACGTGCCGTCGCCGACACGTTCCAGCAGCCAACCCGCGGCTCGACGTATTGCTACGCCGCTTTCGAGACGGGCCGTCTCTCGCCGCCTATTCGGCCTTGCTCCGGCTGGGGTTTGCCGTGCCACTTGTGTTACCACAAGCGCGGTGGGCTCTTACCCCACCCTTTCACCCTTACCTCGGCTTGCACCGAGGCGGTTTACTTTCTGTTGCGCTGTCCGTCACGCGAAGCTCACGCCGCGCGCGCCCAGGCGTTACCTGGCAACCTGCCCTGTGGAGCCCGGACTTTCCTCGGCGCACACGCTTGCACGCGCACGACGCGACCGTCCGGCCGACGACCACCCACTGGTCTGCCGCAATATACCCGGGCGCGAGCGGCCGTGATCCGCGGCCTGCTTGTGGAACGCGCAAACCGTTGCGATGAAGTGATCACGCCTGCGTTACCGGCGTGATGTGTGGTGACATCGATGTGACGTGGCTGCGTACCCTTGCAGTACGCGTTCGCCTGTGCACCGGGCAGCGTGTGTGCTGTGGCATTTGCGGGTGCGACGTCTCACCTCTTCGCGGAGCGGTGTATGTCTGCCGACTTCAACTACACACGTCAGCGCAAACCAGCTGGTACGCCCCCAACGTTGCTGCGTCCCGGATGGAGTCGCAGCAGCAAGTCATCACCATCACCATCACCATCAACATCACGATCAACATCATCAGCAACATCACCTGGCCACACGGCAGATGAACCGGCCAGCAAGGCCAACGGAAAGGCTACCGGAAACACCGCACGAAAGTCCGCGGGAAAAGCCTCGTCTTCCACCGCCGTGGTCACCATGCTCACCCCATCAGAGCGCACGCGTGTAGACGCCGCTGGTGATGGCTGCTATACCGCGCTGCACCGTGATTCTCTCGATGAAGTACTGCAGGACCTGCGGCAATGTCGAGCCGAAGCGGTGCTGGTATCGGTGGCGCGCTGCAATGAACAAGCCGCGACATCGGTTGCGCGCCTGGTACGGGAGTTTCCGGCAGTACCGGCTGTTGCGCTGTGGTGCGACAGCAGCCCCGATTCCGCGCACGCGGTGTTGGCGCTCGGACACTACGGCGTGCAGTCGCTGGTGGACGTGCGCGATCCATCGGGTTGGCGCGCACTCCGGCAGCTGTTCACGCTGCAACGGAATGGCAGTATCGAGCGCCGGAGTTTGTCGCGCCTGGCGACTGTGCTGAGCGATGCGCCTGAAGATCTGCATCGCTTTCTCGATGCCTGCTTCACCGCACCGGCGCGCGTGGGAACCGTGCGTCAGCTGGCCCGTCGACTGGGCGTGCGCGGTACCACGCTCATGAGCCGGTTCTATCGCGCGCAACTGCCCGCACCCAAGCGCTATCTGTCGCTGGCGCGGCTGGTACGGGCCGCCGCGCTGTTTGAAAATCCCGGCATGAGCATCACGCAGGTGGCCAACACACTTGAGTATTCATCACCGCAGAGTTTCGGACGACACATTCACACAATGATCGGTGTGAACGCTGTGGATTTCCGGCGTGAGTATACCGGTGCGCGTATGCTCGATCGATTTGTTGAAGATCTCATTACGCCGTATCTGGCGGTGTTGCGCCGCTTTCATCCGCTGGTGGTGCTGCCGGCGTTCTCACGCGAAGAGGTGAGCAACACACCGCTATCACCGGTTCTGTTGTCAGGCCACAAGCGGGTCGCGCTTCGGCGGTACAACGGGTCGTCCGCGTGAGCTTTTTTCGCGAGCCGATTGCTCGCGGCCCAACGCATCGGATGTCGTGCCAACCAGCGATGGGGACACACCGTTTGACGTTCCGGTGTTGGCATGTTTCAAGCCGTCACGCGTGCCGGTAGCGCCGGCGCTGATGCGAGACACTGCGGCACGCAAACGCGCCGCCGCCTCGGACAGCTGTCCGGCACTCAGTGCCAGCTCTTCCAACGCGCTGCCCTGTGCTTCAACGGCGTTGGTCGCGTGCTGAGCATCGCCCACCGCACGCTCCGCGCGTTGATCGACCGTTTGGAAGCTGGCGTCGGCGGCTGTTGTGGCATCGGCCTGTGCACGGGCCAGCTGCGCGGCATCATCGGCGTGTTCGGCAATCCGTGTGATATCGGCCAGCATGGAATCCAGGGCCCCCCGTGCCTCCTGCGCGATGCCTCCCACACCACGTACGTCACGCGCGGTGGCGTCCATCGATGACACGGTGGCGGCGATCTCCTCGCGCACCGCGTGCACGGTGGCTGCAATCGCTTTCGCGGCGCGCGCACTTTCGCCCGCCAACTTCCGGATCTCTTCGGCAACAACCGCAAAGCCGATGCCGTGGTCGCCCGCTCGCGCGGCCTCAATCGCGGCGTTGAGCGCCAACAGGTTGGTTTGCCGTGCGATGCGTGAAACCGTGGACACAAAATCACCCACACGCTCCGACGCCGGCACCAACGCACCAACCTGCGTTGCTGCCTGCTGCACACTATCGCCAACCTGTACAAGCGTATGTGCGGCGCGTTCAATGGCGTTTCGGCTGGCCACGGCCGCGCTGTCCATGGCACGTGCGTCACGTGCGGTTTCATCGGCTCGTGTTACCGCGAGCACAGCCGCTTCACGCGCCTTGCGACTGGCGTGGGCGCCGTCGGTGACGCTCACACGCTGTGCACCCAGTTCATCCTTGAGCGCCTGCACACCGCGATGCGCTTCACGCGCGCGTCCCTGCAATACGTTGGAAGCGCCACCCACCTGCGCGGCGACAGCCGCCAGTTCGTCACTCTCACGCTGAACGGCCGTGATCAGACGCGTGACCTCATCGAGCATGGCGTTATAGCTTCGCTCAAGAAAGCCGAGTTCATCGCTGTAGCGCGCGTCGGCGCGTGCAGACAGATCGCCCGCCTCAACCTGCGCCATGCGCTCACGTGTACGGCGCAGCCGTTGAATCAGCTTGGTGGGAATGGGGACAATCTGCTGTGCCACAATCCCGAGCAGCACGGCCGCGAGCAGCACTTCGGTAACCGGCGGCGCCTTGTCAGGAAACAGGCGTGCATGCGCCAGGCTCGCCACGAGAAACCCGGCCTCTGAACAGGCCAGCACCACGAACCCAAGTGCGCGGCCACGATCAAACGAGTACGGCACCACCGCGAGCAGATACAGAATCGCCAAAACCGGTGCGCCGAAAATGGCAATCAACAAACTGATGAGCAGCGTGTCGAACGCGGCAAACAGATAGCGATGCCACCAGCGATAGCGCCGCTCATCCAAAGCGAATGCACTCAGTCCCCAGTTGCAGCTCACGGCAACCAGGAAGAGCACCATCATGACCGGGATCGGCACGTTGGTGATGCCCACCTGCACGCCAACAATCAGCACGACCGCCACCAGGATTGTGCTCCAGAAGCGGCGTCGACCGGCCACACGGAACGTGTTCAGATCTTTTGCGCGCTCTTCATCGGCAGAGTGCGCAAGGGAGCTGTGGAATCGGGGCAGCGGGTTGGGCTTGTGCGTCGTCACGGCAATGTGGGTTGGCGCCCGGTCGTTTCAGGCCGCAGCGCATACCCCCATTGACGACTAACCGGCCAGTCGCGCCACCAGCTCGGAGGCTTTGGCCAGAGAGCGCACCGTCAGCCCCGCAGCCTCGAGTGCTTCGCGCCCGCCTTCTTCGCGGTCTACTACGGCCAGCACGCCCAACACCACGCCGCCCTCTTCGCGGATTGCTTCGACGGCCGTCAGCGCCGAGCCTCCGGTGGTGATCACGTCTTCCACCACGACTACCTTGTCGCCGGCCACGAAGGGCCCTTCCACGCGGCGCCCGGTGCCGTGCTGCTTGGCTTGTTTGCGCACGGTAAAGGCCCGAACCAGCGGTCCTTCGTTCCGTTCGTGGGCGAACGCGCTTGCGTGCGCTATCGCGTAGGCGATCGGATCGGCTCCCAGCGTCAATCCACCAACAGCATCGGCGGCCCATCCGGCGGCGTGCAGCTCCGCGAGCCCCAGCTCACCCAGGAGCCGCTGCCCTTCGGGACTCATGGTGGTTAACCGGCAATCCACGTACAGCGAACTGCGGCGTCCCGACGCCAGCACAAAGTCACCCTGTTTTGCGGAACGCTCAGCCAGCAGTGCGATCAGTTGATTCCGCGCGCGTGCGGCATGAGAACTGTCGCTCATCCCCGGCGGAACAGTCCTTTCATTTTGCCGAACAATCCGCCCGACTTTTCATCGTCGGCGGGTGGACCGGCCGGTGCCGGTGCCGGTCGGGCGGCTGGCGCTGCGGCCACGGGAGCGGCCGACATTGGTCCCGGGTTGGCCACCGATTCCGAGAGCGCTTCGGCAAACGCGGTGACACTCGGGTAGCGGTCCTGCGGCCCCTTGGATAGCGCCTTCATCACGACAGCTTCAAGCCGAGAAGGGAACACCAGCCCTGGCTTTGCACTGCTGAGCGCTGTTGGCGGCTGCGTGAGCAGCTGTGAAAAGAGCTCACGCGGCGTTTTTCCTACATACGGCAAGGCGCCGGACAGCAGGAAGTACGCGATTGTGGCCAGGGAATACTGGTCGGCGCCCGGTCCCACCAGTTCACCGGACAGCGCCTCGGGCGCGACATACATGAGCGTGCCCACGAAGAAACCGGCGCGGGTGAGGCGCTGATCGGGCGAGGCGTCGGTATCGGCAGCGATTCCGAAATCGAGCAGCATGACGTGCCGCGACTCCGGGTCGTACATGACATTTTCCGGCTTCAGGTCGCGGTGTACGATGCCTGCGTCGTGCGCTGCCTGAACGGCGGCGCACAACTGTGTCATGATGTGCGAGACTTCGTCGGCCGGCAGCGGGCCCTGCTTATCGGCGTACTTCTCGAGCAGCTGGCCGGCGGCCCAATCGATGGCCAGATAGTAGCGTTCGTTTTCGGCCTGACCGAAATCGATGGTGCGCACGATATTGGGATGCACAACACGCTGGCCGAACTGCGCTTCCCGGAGAAAGCGCTGCACGGCCGTTTTGTCGTGCCGCAACTTCTCGCGCAGCACTTTGATCGCCACCGTACCATGCTCCGCATGTTCGGCGCGGTACACCGTTGAGGTGCCACCTTCACCGACCTTTGCGCGCAGCGTGTAGCCGGCGAGAGTTTGCCCTACGAGCGACTCAATAGACACGCGCCGAACGTAACGCTCGCCCCGCCGTCCAGCAAGGTACCGGATGGCTTCGGGCCGAAATGAATGGCACAGAGCGGTGTTCTCATCGGTAACATTAGCTGACGTCCTGGGTCTAACCGGACAGTTGTCCATCAACCTCATCTGACCCACGGCGTCATTGCCGGCGTTTTTCTCTTTCTGACTCCTACTCATCGGCTGCATGTCCGACTCGCGCGCCATTTTTTCGCTGCTACTGGCCACTGCGCTGGTGTCGTCTGCCTGTGCCAGCCGTCCGCCCGTGGGGTCCGACGGCCGGCCGGTACCCACGCGCGATCGCGTGACCGAGGATTTGCGTACGCTGGCCTCGGTGAACGTGGCCGATACCTATAAAAAGATGGGGTTGATTGCGGCACGTGGCGCGATCCCGTTTGTAGCGCGCGTGGCCTTTTTCCCCGACCGTAACAGCGACTCCACGCTCGTCATGGTGTCCATGTCGCTGTCGCCGCGCAACATCTCGTTTGCCCGGGAGGACGAGCAGTATGCCGGTGGCTACACGGCGCGACTGGACCTGCGTCGCGGCCCCAATCTGGTGCGTCAGGTCGAGTCGAAAGAGACGGTCCGCGTAGCCACATTCCGGGAAACGTCGCGCACCGATGAGAGTCTCATCTGGCAGCAGTTCGTGCGCATGGCGCCCGGCCAGTACACGCTGGCCATCGCGGTGCGTGACGCAGGCAGCCCGAGAGCCAGCGGCGAAGAGGTGGTGCTCTCGGTGCCGAAGTTTGATGGCATATCGCTCAGCTCCCCGGTTCCGGTTTACGAACTGCTACCACGCACCACGCCGGATTCGATTCCGAGTCTGCTGGCGCGTCCGCGCGCCACCGTCACATTCGGCCTGGACGCGCAGGTGCCCGTGTACGTGGAAGTGTCGGGTACGCGTGAGGCCACGCGCATTCGTACCGAAGTCCGCGGCGAAGGCAACGCGTTGTTGTGGCGCGACTCCATGGTGCTGCTCGGACGTGGCGGTGACCTGGTAAGCGGCACGGTCATGGTGCCCGCAGCGAACATCGGGGTGGGTGTGGTGAGCCTGGAAGTGATGCAGTCAGACCGTCCCGACACGGCTCGCACGCAGCTGCTTGTCACGCTGGGTGACGATCTGCCGGTCACCGGTTTTGACGAAATGATTCGCTACCTGCGATTCTACGCATCCGAGGCACGTCTGGAGCGGCTCTCCAACACAACGGGTGTGGAACGGGCGCAGGCGTGGAGCGAGTTTTTGCAGGCCACCGATCCGGTGCCCACCACAGCGGAGCACGAAGGGCTGTCGGAATATTTCGCGCGCATCAGGTTGGCCAATCAACGCTTCCGTGATGATGCCAACATGGGCTGGCTGAGTGACCGTGGCATTGCGTTTGTGGGACTTGGTGATCCTGACAACATCATGGAGCCGATCACCAACGACATGTCGCAGCGCAACAGGCAGCAGGTGTGGGAGTACCGTCGCTGGCGGTTGAGTTTGGTATACTTCGACGAAACCGGACTCGGACGGTGGCGCCTGTCGCCCAGCCAATCAGTAGAGTTGGCGGCAACCATCCGGCGCCGTCTGGCTGAGCTCAACTGATCGCGACCCGTACCCCTGGTTTGTGCCCGACAATACTCCAGTGACATTGCCCACCCGTCCGCGGTTGTTTCTGGTGGACGGGTACGCACTCATTTATCGCGCATTCTTTGCGCTGATCAATCGACCGCTGGTGACTCGGCGAGGCGAGAACACCTCGATCGCCTGGGGCATCGCCAACTTTCTCAAGCGGCTGCTGGCAACGCACAAGCCGGAGAATCTGGCCTGGGTGCACGACGCGGGTGCGTCGTTCCGCGATGAGATCTATCCCGACTACAAAGCCACGCGCGAAAAGCTCACCGACGATTTACAAGCCGATTTTGACACCGGTATTGAGCGTGTGCTGCAACTGCTGCGCGCCTATGATGTGCCGGTCTTGTCTGTTGAAGGTTACGAAGCAGACGACGTGATCGGCACGCTCGCAAAGCAGGGTGCCGAGGCCGGTTACGATGTGGTGATCATTTCGGGAGACAAGGATTTTCACCAGTTGGTGAATGAACATGTCTGGCTGCTCAATCCCGGTCGGGGTGGTCCGGCGGCAGTGGACGAGCAGTGGGTAGGCATGGACAACGCCAGTGCACGTCTGGGTGTGGCACCCGAACGTGTGATTGACTATCTGGCGCTGGTTGGTGATTCGTCGGACAACGTGCCGGGTGTGAAAGGCATTGGCGAGAAGGGCGCCGTGGAGCTCATTGAAGCGTACGGTGCGCTCGAAGATATTCTGGCCAATGTGGACGACATCAAAAAGAAACGTCCACGGGAAGCGTTGCAGACGCAGGCCGACGCTGCACGTTTGTCGAAGACGCTGGTCACCATTCGCACCGATGTACCGGTTGCATTCGAGCCTGAGCGGTTGGCGATCAGCGCCCCCGATGCCGATGCGCTGCGTGCACTGTACCAGGAGCTGGAGTTCAACTCGCTGTTGCGTGATCTGGCGCCCGCGGCCGGTGGCAGTGCGCCCGTCAACAGTGCTGACGCGCCGACGGTTGCAGCGCGCGGCGACGCGAGTGAGTCGTCAGATGCTCAAGCGCATACCGTTGCCGCTGTCACCATGCACACCGGCGAATCGGGTATCGCAGTGCGCACGGATTCAACGTACACACTGGTTGATTCGGTGAGCGACGTTGCGCGCGTCATTGCCCGAGCGCGCGAGACAGGTCGCATTGCGTTTGACACGGAAACGTGCATCAACGCTGATTCACCAACCGCCGTCGATCCGTTGCGCTGCGCACTGGTGGGATTGTCATTGGCGGTTGCACCGGGTGAAGCGTACTACCTGCCATTCGCACACAAGGCGTACGACGGGGCCGGCAACCTGTCGTTGTTATCGGGGGATGCCGGCATTGCCGGTTCGCGTCTGTCGGCGCATGACAGTGTGCCCGTGAACTTGCCGCCCATTGACAGCGATGCGATGCAACCGCTGCGCGAGTTGCTGGCCGATGCGTCGGTAAAGAAAATCGCGCAGAACGCCAAGTACGACATACTGGTGCTTCGCAGCCACGGAGTGGCACTGCATGGGCTGGACGCTGATACCATGCTCATGAGTTACATCCTTGATCCGGGTCGCCGCTCACACGGGCTTGATCAGCTGGCGTTTGAACATCTTGGCCATACGATGACGTCGTATGAGCAGGTGGTAGGAAAGGGTCGGCATCAGTTGCCCTTTGATGTGGTGCCCGTTGATGCCGCGCGTGACTACTCGTGCGAAGACGTGGACATCACGTGGCGGCTGTACGACGTGCTGCTGCCGCTGCTGGCCGAGTCGGGCATGCTGTCACTGTTTCACGAGATTGAAGTGCCGCTGGTGCATGTGCTCAGTGATATGGAGTGGGAAGGAATCGCCATTGATCTTGAGTGGTTCCGCTCGCTCAAGGTGCGCTTTCAAGGCGAACGTGAGCGGGTGGAGCAGGAGATCTACGCGGAGGCGGGGGAGACGTTCAACATCAACTCCAATCCGCAGCTGCGTACCATTCTTTTTGAGAAGCTCGGGCTGCCCGTCAAGAAGAAAACGGCGTCCGGTCCCAGCACCGACGCGAGTGTGTTGCAGGAGTTGGCGGAAGAAGGGCATACGTTGCCCACGCTGCTCATGGAATACCGCGAGCTGTTCAAGCTTGAAGGCACGTATATCGATGCGCTGCCCAAGCTGGTGCATCCGCGCGATCATCGTTTGCACACGTCGTACAATCAGACGGTTGCCGCGACCGGACGGTTGTCGTCGAGTGATCCCAACCTGCAGAACATCCCGATCCGGCGAGAACTCGGTCGCGACATTCGCCGGGGATTTATTCCGCGTGACGGATGTGTGCTGGTGGCGGCCGACTATTCGCAGGTTGAGCTGCGTTTGCTGGCGCATCTCTCCGGCGATCCGGCGTTTGTGGATGCGTTCAACGCCGGTGGAGACATTCACCGGCAAACGGCCGCGGTGATTTTTGGTGTGGAGCTTTCTGATGTGACCAGCGACATGCGCGCGCGCGCGAAGACGATCAACTTCGCAACGATTTATGGACAGGGCGCTTTTGCCCTGGCGCGTCAGCTCAAGATTTCACAGTCCGATGCAAAAGCCTTCATTGACACCTACTTCGAGCGCTTTGCCGGTGTGAAGGCGTTTCTTGAACAGTGTGTGGTCGATGCGAAAGCACGCGGGTATGTGGAGACGATCTTCAAGCGGCGTCGGTTTGTCCCCGAACTGCGTGACCGCAACTTCAACGTGCGCGCGTTTGGCGAACGCATCGCCGCGAACGCTCCCATTCAGGGTTCGGCCGCCGACCTGATCAAGATTGCCATGCTGCGCATTCACCACGCGCTGGCCACCGGTCCGTTGGCGGCCCGGATGCTGTTGCAGGTGCACGACGAACTGGTATTCGACGTGCCGGAGGATGAAGTGGAAGCGCTGTCGGCGCTGGTGCGTGAGCACATGGAAGGCGCGGCCACGTTGCGCGTGCCACTGGTGGTGGATATCGGCGTCGGCAAAAACTGGTTGGAGTCCAAGGGCTGACGTTCAGCGAACGGATGCAGCGAACGGATACAGCGGACGGATGCAGCGAGCGCCCCTTCCGCGGTCTTGCGTTTTGCCAGATGCGGTTGGCGTTCGCCAGAGCATGATCACATCCTGGTATCAGGTGGAAAACTCCAAACTGTTGTGGTGCATGGCTTTACGTGGTGATGCACGCTGCGGCACCGGCCTTGCACTTGTTCACGGCAACAGTCGGTGTGGGAGTTTGGGGGGAAGCCCCTCTGTCCAACCGTCGATTCTTCCCCAGAGGTGGTGTCATGTCGTCGAGCACGGGAGTTGTCCGGCGCGGATTTACGCTCATTGAGCTGCTGATCGTTGTGGTGATCATAGGTATTCTGGCTGCGATCGCTATTCCGAAGTTCTCCAGCACCAAGGGCAAGAGTTACGCTGCGGCCATGAAGAGCGACCTGCGGAATCTGGCTGTGCAGCAGGAGAACTACTTCTACAACAACGGTCAGTACACGAACAGTTTGGCGTTGGTGTCGTTTAATGGATCTGCCGATGTGGCGTTGACGATCACCGAGGCCTCCATTGGCGGCTGGTCGGCAACGGCCACGCATCCGCTGGCGTCACCGCTCACCTGTGCCGTGTTTTTCGGGAGTGCGGCAGCGGTGGCACCGGCTCTGTCAGAAGGCATTGTGCGCTGTGAATAGCTGACTCTGAACAAGGCTGGTTACCGCTGTAAACAGCTGTAACCCGCTGATTGACAGAACGGCTGCGCATGTGCGCCTGACGCCGGACCGGAAGCATCGCTTGCGGCCGGCGTCTTGCTTTGTACAGGTTGCGGCATCATGACAACCGATTTCATGTCTGCCGACTCAACGCCGCCGGCCCGCCC
>JAABRT010000002.1:0-379 GCA_011390805.1 Gemmatimonas sp.
GTATACGCTAGCGCTGTCGCGCAGCTCGCCCCTCTCGCGGCCGCACCAGCGCTCATGAGCACAAGGCTTGTCGCTATAGCTCCCGTGCATACAACATTGCCACTTGGGCGACCACGCGTTCTATTCACGCAAACATCCCACCCATGGTCACTGCCAATGCGCATTGTTCACGTCGCACTCGCAACAGTCGCCGCCGTCGCTCTCTCGTCGCTGGCCACCGCCCAACAGCCCGCGATGTTGCGTACGGGCTCCCCCGTGCGCGGCTCCCTCCCGGCTAACGACACAGCGCGTTTCGCCTTATCGCTCAGCGACAGCACATTCGTGCTCGGCGCAGTCAATCAGCCCGATCAGCCATTGCTTGTGCGGCTGCTCAACCCGG
>JAABRT010000002.1:470-124536 GCA_011390805.1 Gemmatimonas sp.
GCTTTGAAAATCCCGGCACCGGCGACCTGCGCTTTTCCGCCATCTCCGCCGACACGGGCACGCACATACTCGAGCTGATTGCACCGTCAGGGAAACCGGCGGCGTACATGCTTTCGCTCTTGCGACAGGAGCCGCTCGCGCGTGACCCGGCGCGGCGCGCCGACCAGCTGCTGGCGCGCTACGACGCACCGGGCATGCCGGGCGGCGAAGTCCGTGTCTGGCGCAACGGTCGCGTGTTGTACACAAAGGGATTCGGCATGGCAGACCTGCGGCACGGGATCCCGTATCGCACCAATACGCCTACAAACATCGGTTCAACGTCAAAACAGTTCACGGCGTTCGCGGTGTTACTGCAGGCCGAACGCGGTGCGCTGTCGCTCGATGACGACATCAGAAAGCACATTCCAGAGCTGCCGGAGCTGGGCGACACCGTGCGCGTGCGGCACCTCATCACGCACCAGTCAGGGCTGCGCGAGTTTCTCAATCTGCTCGCGATGACAGATCGACAGGTCAGCACCGATTGGATCAACCGCGAGGAGCTTATTCAAATCGTGCAGCGTCAGCCCAGGCTGCAGAATGCGCCGGGAGCCGAGTTCAACTACAACAACACGGCCTTCGGATTGGCGGCGCTCATTGTGGAGCGCACGTCGGGCAAGTCGTTTCCGGATTACCTGCGCGACGAGCTGTTCAAACCGTTGGGCATGACCCGCTCCATGGCGCGTGCAGACCGGGCCACGATTGTGCCCAACGCGGCGATGGGGTATGCCGCACGCCCCGCCGGTTTTGCTGAGATGGGCGATCTGGGCGGCGCGCTTGGAGCCGGCGGGATTTATACCACGGTGGAGGATCTGCAGCGCTGGGGGGAAAACATGCTGGCTGCAAAACCCCGCGTCGGGTCACGCGCAATCTTCGACACGATGATGACCAACGGCCAGCTCACCGACGGCCGGAAATCGGATTACGGGATGGGCGTGTTTGTGGACGAACAGCGCGGTGTTCGTCGTGTGCAACATGGCGGCTCGGATGTGGCGCACCGTTCAATGCTGGCGCTGTATCCCACGTTGAATGCCGGCGTGTCGGTACAGAGCAACAACGCCGGTTTCGCCTCGAGCGTGGCCTTTGAAATCGCGTCGGCATTTTTTGACGCGGAAATGCAATCGCCGTCCACAATAGCGCCCGTGGCATACGATCCTTCACGGATGACGGCTGCGCGCTTTGACGCGTTCGTGGGGCGCTATGCCCTTGATGCCGCACCGGCGTTTGTGATTCGCGTATTTCGCGAAGGGACATCATTCTTTGCGCAGGCCACCGGTCAGGAGCGCATTGGTATCGTGCCAACGTCCGATTCGAGCTTCTCGCTCACCGGTGTTGAGGCGGCCCTTCGTTTCCGACGTGACGCGGCAGGCGAGGTTAGCGGACTGACGCTCGTACAGGGCGGCGAGCAGCGGGCAACGCGGCTCACTGATGCACCAGCCTTTGCTCCTACCGGTGCAAAGCTGGCCGAGTTTGCGGGACGCTTTTTCAGCGAAGAGCTCGAGTCGTTTATCACGATCGTGCAGCGGGGCGATACGCTTTTGCTCACGCAGCGGCGACATGAAGATGCGCCGCTCAAGGCGTCGAATAAGTCAGACACGTTTGACGGGCGCGGTCTCACGCTGTCCTTCGAACGGGATCGCAACGGTGCGATCATCGGCTTTTATGTTGCCAACGGACGCACGCGTGATGTGCGGTTTGGCAGAGTGAGGCCGTGGTGATTCCGCTCGAGTTTTCCCGCCGTTCGCCGGCCGAATCGCTGGCTACCGGGCAGGCGTTCTACGCCTCCATGCAGCGCCGTCGCACCACTCGGCATTTCTCCACCGATGCCGTGCCACGTGCGCTCATCGAGCTCGCGATCCGCACGGCGGGCACTGCGCCCAGCGGGGCGCATCAGCAGCCGTGGACGTTTGTGGCCGTCTCCGACGCCGGCACCAAACAGCGCCTGCGCACCGCCGCTGAACAGGAGGAGCGTGCCTTTTACAACGGCAAGGCTCCGGAGGAGTGGCTGTCGGCACTCGCGCAGCTTGGCACCGATGAACACAAAACACACCTCACCGATGCGCCGTGGGTGGTGGTGCTGTTCCGTCAGGTGTATGGCCTGCACGCCGACGGCAGCAAGCGCACGCACTACTACACTCAGGAATCGTGCGGTATTGCAGCGGGACTGTTCATTGCGGCGGTACACCAGATGGGTTTGGTCACACTCACGCACACGCCAAGCCCCATGGGATTTCTATCGGAACTGCTTGAGCGTCCGGCTAATGAAAAAGCCATGCTGGTAATGCCGGTTGGTTATCCGGCGGCTGATGCTCGCGTGCCGGATATCGCACGCAAGTCGCTGACTGACATCGCCGTCTGGCGATGAGGCGTGCAAACGATGCTTACTTCGCCAGCAACTGATCCACGGCTGTCACCAGATCACGCATGTTGAATGGCTTGGCCAGCATGGGCGTGCCTGAGTCCACATCGCGCACGAGTTGCTCGCTGGTGGAGAAGCCGGTGATGTAGAGCACGGGGAGGTCACCGTTCTGCTCACGCAGTGACCGCACAAACACAGGCCCTGATTCCGCCGGCAGCACCACATCGCTGATCACGCCGTCAATGCGACCAGCGTGTTCGTCGTACAGTCGTCTTGCTTCGGCTGCATCTCCGGCCTCAAGCACCGTGTACTTCGCTTCACGTAAGGCCCGTGCTGCAACCCGCCGGAGCGGCGCGTTGTCCTCAACCAGCAGCAGTACGCCGCCGGCAGTCGGTGGCCTCGAGCCAACAGCCGAAATCGCGGGCGATGCGACTGAAGACGAACACGCGGGCAGAAAGATGAAAAAGGTCGTCCCGGCACCGAGCGTACTTTCGACTGTCACAGCGCCCCGCATTTGCGCTGCCAGCGACTGCACCATGGCCAGTCCGAGTCCCGTACCCTGACCTACCTCCTTGGTGGTGAAAAACGGCTCGAAGATGTGCGGCAGGACATCGGCTGGAATCCCGCTGCCGCTGTCTGCTACAGAGATCACCACCCAAGGTCCTTCGAACTCACCATCGGTGACCCGGTTTGGCCCCGAGTTGCTCCCGGTGACCTCGAGGCGCAACGAGCCGCCTGAGGGCATGGCATCACGCGCATTCAAAGCCAGGTTGAGCAGCATCTGTTCAACGGCACCAGCGTCAGCCACGGCGGTGAGCGTTGGACTTTGCAGCTCCAGTGACACTGCGATGTGTTCGCCCAGCACACGCTGCAACAGTCCGGTGGTCCGGTTCAACACGTCGGCGATTGCAACATCCGTTACGTGAATCCGTTGCTGGCGGCTCAACGCGAGCAGTTGTCGGGTGAGCGCGCGGGCACGCCCCGCGGCATCGTGTACTTCCACCACGTCCAGTCGGAGCGCTTCCGGCAGTTGCCGGTCGGCGAGCATGATCTCCGTGATGCCGCCAATCACCGTGAGCAGGTTGTTGAAGTCATGCGCAACGCCACCGGCCAGCCGGCCCACGGCCTCCATCTTCTGCGCCTGAATCAGCTGGGACTCGAGGGCGCGACGTTCAGTGACGTCTTCCACAATGCCGATCGTAGAATCCACCTCGCCCTGCTCGGTGCGGAAGTACCGGGCGCGCAGGATGATTTCGCGAACGGCGTCATCACCACCACGCAGAATGCGAAAGGCGAACTCCGCTACCTCGATGCTGCTGGCTCTGCTGGCCGTGCGATCCATTACCAGCTGATCGCGGTCCTGTGGATGTACGAAGTCGAACCAGCCGTTGCCTTTCAGCTGCGTAGCGGTGGCTCCGAATATTCGCTCCATCGTGGCGTTGACGAACGCCACCCGTCCATCCCGAGCATGCTGGAACACGCCCACAGGCAACTGCTCGGTGAGCACACGAAACCGGCGCTCGCTTTCAATGAGCGCCCGCTGAGCGCTCGCCGTCTCGCGGTCGGCCGCACTCCATCGCACCCAGAGCAAGCCAAACAGCGCTCCCAGACCGAGAATGGTGGCCGCCAGGATGGTGAGCGCGAGTCGGTGTCGCTCGTCATCACGCTGCTGGGCCGCACTGCTGCTCTGGGCCACCAGCAGGTCGATGGTGTCGGCGAGGAACGCGAGGTCGGTGTACGCCGAGCGGAGTTGCACCGCGGTACGGGCCCCCCGGGGCAGACGCAGCAACGAGTCGAAGCGGGCCACTTCGTTGGCCCACCGACCGACGGCATCGCGCAGTGGCGAGTCGGGCAACGGCACCACGGTGGGCACATTGCGGGATCCCTCGCGCCCTTGCTGCCAGTCGGTGAGCAGCAGTCGTGCACGCAGAATGGCGCCCCTCACCTGACTGGTGTCCACAGACGCGTCACCGCCATCCACGCGCGAACGCAACAGGAACGCTGAGGACACCTGATTGCGCACACCATTTGCCAGCCGGACGGCCGACGCGGCACGATCCAGCTCCTGGCGTGTCTGCTGGTGACGCCACTGCAGGGCGGCGGCCGCGGCGATGGCGGCCACCAGCATGCCGGCAACGATGGGCCACGCGATGCGGCGAAGAATGAGGCTCATCGCGATGGTGGTGGCTGACGCAGCGTGCCGGTTACGGTGGCTTCGGGGAGGTTCTCAATACCGAACTGCTGTTTCACGATCTGATGAGCAGGGGTGCCCAGCACCTCGTTGAGCGCACCGTTGAGCGCGTCGCGGAAGTCGGTATCGTCAAGTCGCACGGCGTAGGCCGGCCGACCCTGCGCCATTTCCTGCAATGCGGTGTCGTTTGGGAACGCCAACGGAACAACCGCCAGATCAGCGCTGTCAGCGCGAGTGCGTCGCAGGTGTGCGAGCGAAATCATGGACAACATGAAGGCGTCGGCGTTTTGCGACTGCACGGCCACACGTGCGGTGGTTGGGTCTGGCACGTTCAGCAGTTGATCAGGCGCAAGACCGGCGGCGAGGGCCAACTGTTCTTCTGCAGATCCGGCGATGATGGCGAGCCTTGCTTGCCGATCAGCGGCGAATGCCTCCAGCGACCCGCCCACCTCCACGTCCGCGCTCCGTACCAGCAGGGCCGTGGGATCGCGCAGTGTGGGCCGGGTGAACAACACCGATCGCTCGCGCTCCGGCGTGATGTACATGCCGGCGGCGATCACATCGAACTCGCCGCGCTGCAGCTCAAGAATCAGCGAGCGAAACTCCGTGGCCACCCACTCGATGCTGTCCACGCCGAGATTTTTCATCACCAGCCGGAGTACTTCCGGACTCTCGCCCGACACGTGACCAGTCGAATCAACAAGCGCAAACGGCACTTCCACGGCGTAGCCCACCCGCACAATACCGGTGCGGCTCACCCGTTCCCATGTACTGCGTTCCTCGGGGGTTGCACAAGCAGAGCTCAGCACGCCGAGCGCGAGTGCGCCGAAGATCAGTGTGGTGCACGCCTGGCGCCGAGTGGTGCGCATGCCGGGTAAGCTGGAGGGGTTTTGGCTGGCTTCCCGGAGAATATAGCCACTCGGCGCCGCCCGGTTCAGCTCCCCACAATCCGCGATGGAATAGCTCGGGGAGTCATCACTTTGTAGACGGGCGCCAGCGGCGGCTGCGCGGATTCGGCGCCGGGGAATCCGGTCTCCCGATCCGGGGTGGACGGAGGAGGTGGCATGATCCGGGACATGGGGATCCAGGCATCCATGGTATTCCAGTAGAACACGTTGTCGTTGGTCTCCGGCTCGAGCATATGGGCGGCCAGGCGGCCCATCATCTGCCCGGTGCGAATGACGTAGCTGCCCTTGGGGAAGGTCTCGGTGCGCTGCACGGTCTCGTCGGCCAGCTTGAGCTTCACCGCTGCCGCGTGGTTGTACGCGCGCTCAAAGCCAACGCCCTCGATGACATATGCTTCAACCTGGGCTTCCATCGGTTCCATGAGGCGCTCCACCATAACGCCGGCGCGCTGCAACATGGCGACGGCGTCTACCGCGTCGCGCGGAAGAATGTATGCGTAGGGACGCGGACGGGTTTTAGTAGCCACCGGACGCGTCATCATGGAATCGTTGGTCACCTTCACCCGCTTGCGCTCACCGCCCTCCATGACGCCGATTTCGTAGGTGACGGAGTAGGGCTGCGGCTGGTACTCCATCTCCACCACCACGTCGCCCTTAGCCTGCTGACCCATCTCCACCGTCTCGCGACGGGCACGGTTTACGGTTTCCATGAGCTTGGCCGGGTTGTCGCGGGCGTACTCCACCACCGCCTTGTAACCCAGCACGCCCGCCTGCACGCCTTCATTCATGGGCTGCCGCGGCGGCGATTCAAAGAGGATGCCCACCATGTTGGCGAAGCCGCCAAAGTTGCGGCCGATGCGGGCGTCATAACCACCGCCGTTCCAGCGCGTGCGGGTTCCGCTCGCGTAGTACCAGGTGTCCATGCCCACCGCCTCAAGGCGCCGGTCGATGGCTGGAAAAATCTCCTCGTCGCACAGCGCCGTAATACGCTGGTCGGGCTCGGCGTGCGACGGGCACTGATAGGTGAGCTGGTATGGGAACTGTCCGCCGTTGTGTCCGTCCACAAACATGTGAGGCATCCAGCGGCCGATCACGTTCTGCGCGTAGGCTGCCATGGAGGGCTGCTCCCGCTTCACCCAGTCGCGATTCATATCAATGCCCCAGGCATTTCCACGCGTACCGTTTGGAGAGGCCTCGAAGCCATCGGGGTTGATCTGCGGCGCCACCACGATCACCACATGGTCCAGGTAGCCGTTGGCCTCCGTGCCCGGCGTCGCCATCTCCCGCATGAGAATGAGCAACGATTCGCGAAGCGTGCGTTCTCCGCCGTGTACGTTGGCGTTGAGCACCACCACCGGACGTCCCAGCGACCAGGCCTCCCACGGCTCGCTCACCGCCGGGCGGGAGAAGACCATGTACGGCAGTTCGCGTCCCTCGTAGCTCTCCCCGTAGATGCCCATGCGCACTTCGGGGCTCATTCCCTGCAGCGTGCGCAGGTGCTCCATCATGGAAGCGTAGGGCGTGTATTCGGTGAAGCCTGAGCGCTCCGCGTGGGTCTGGGGCTCCTGGGCCGCGCCGGAGGAGATGGGTAGCACAAGCGCTGCGGCAAGCGCCAGCAGGCGGCCTGTGGAGGTAGAGGGCAGGCGGAAGTTCGACGTCATGCAGGTGTCCTGATCGGGATGGTGCGCACACGCGCTGAGGCGGGCCGCAGTGGAACGGGGAGGATGGCTGGAAGAATAGGAGTGGGGGGAGGGGAGGGCAATCTGCGCGCCGATCGCCAGATAGAGCGGACTTGCTCCCGGAAATGCGACTACGGCATCGCGCAACGAAAGTTCGCGCTTGACCGGGGTGGCCGGAACCAGACGCTCGATGGCCGATCCGCCAATGGCGGGGAAGGGCTCCCACTGCGAGACTGCACGAATGCAACTGCGACCTGCAATTTTTCGTCTGACGCTGTGCGCAGCTAACGCCCTGACCAGCGCCGCGCCGCGCTCGTGAGGCTTATCGTCTTCACCATCGGCACCACAGGCGACGTGCTGCCGCACATCGCGTTGGGCGCGGCCGCGCACCGCGCAGGCCATGCCGTTACGGTGTGTACAAGCACGCGCTACGAGGCGCCGGTGAGGGCACGCGGGCTCGAGTTCGCACCGCTCTCCGACGATCTGGTGGCACTTGTGGAGACGCCTCAGGGGCGCCGCGCAATCGACGCTGCCGGCGGTGCGACGCGCGGCGTGCGGGACCTCGTGGGTCTTGTGAAGCAGTCACTCCGCATTCAGCGTGAGCTGTTCCGCGACGGCTGGGCTGCCGCCGAACATACCTCGCCCGATCTGCTCGTCTACCATCCCAAGATGGCAATCGCCCAGCACTACGCAGAGCGGCTGTCGGTTCCCGCCGTGATGGCGCCGCTGTTTCCCATGTTCCGGACAACGGGTGCGTATCCGATGCCCGGCTTCCCGGCCCTTGCACTCGGCGGCCCCCTCACGCGCGCCTACAACCGCGCCACGCATCGCTTGCTGCGCACCGTGGTGAGTCAGTCCAGCCGCATGCTCTTCGCGAAGTGGCGCCAGGCGCACGGTCTCCCACGGCAGCCACTGCGCGCGAGCGTGGTGCACGATCACGCGGGTGCACCGGTCCCCATTCTGAACGGCTGGAGCCGCCACGTGGTCCCCGAGCCGGAAGATGTGTCGGCCGACCGATCGTTCACAGGTGGTTACTGGTTCCCCTCGCGCGACGACGCGTGGGAGCCCCCTGACTCGCTGGTGGATTTTCTTGGTCAGGGACCGCCGCCGGTTTACGTCGGCTTCGGCAGCATGGCGCCGCGTGATCCCAAGCGTACCACGCGCATGGTGCTCGACGCCGTGGAGCGTGCCGGTTGCCGTGCCGTGCTCGCACGCGGCTGGGGTGGTCTCGAGACGCACGACCTGCCGCCTTTCGTGCACGGGCTTGGACAGGTGCCTCACGAATGGCTGTTTGCGCGCGTCGCCGCGGTTGTTCATCACGGTGGCGCGGGCACTACCGCGGCCGGGCTGCGCGCCGGCGCACCGACGCTGATATGTCCTTTTTTCGGTGACCAGCCCTTCTGGGGGCGTCGCGTGCAGCGGCTCGGCGTTGGGCCCGCTCCGCTGGCTCAGCGAACGCTGAGCGCGACCACGCTGGCTGCGGCGATCGGGGAACTCACGAGCCTTGTGGACTACCGCCAACGTGCGGAGGCGCTCGGTGCAAAGCTGCGCGAGGAGGACGGTGCGTCTGCGGCCGTTTGTTTTCTGGAGGAGACGGTTGCGTGAGGTCCGTCAGGCCGTGATCTGTACGTGACGACCTCGCTCCCGTCCGACAGCACCTCGCGCGCTGCATTCTCCGCGTCGGCGTCACTACAGCCGGTTGTGAGCGCGCAGACGAGCATGCAGGTGATGAGACGCGGGTTGAGGTGCGTTGATATCATATTTGTCCGCTGTGCCTCACGTTACGCTCGCGCACGCAGAGTGGTGAGCAGCTGTTCGCGCAACCGTTGTAAGGGCGTGAACAGCGGCTGGCAACGAAGCTGTTCAAGCAGGTTTTGCTGCCGGTCAATCCCGCGACCAGATGATATCCATGCCGTCGCGCCCTGTCATCGCCTTGCGCAGCATGTCAGTGAGCGATGCCGGCGCACCGTCTGCTTCCAACAGATCGATTGTTGCGAGGGTGATGAAATAATCCTGATCCCGGATCGATTCTTCTTCGAGTGAAGCCACAAGCGCCGCCAGCTCTTCTTCGGTGAGCGTTCCAAGCTGGGCCCCTGATGATTTGTCGCGCAGTGTGATCATGGAAAGTGAGTGTCAGTGTGGATGAACGGCGTGCTCGCACAATCAGCCGATGATACACCACACGTGGACAGGAGGACCGCGCTTGTGCGCTGCCTACCGCTGTCGAAGCAGCCGCGTCCAGTTGACCGCCACGTCATAGGGGCGCGACACGTTCTCCGCATCAATCAGGTTCATCAGAAAGCGTTGACCGCCCGACGCGACATCGAACGAGCGAAACCGCCGCGGATCAACGCCGAACAGTCGCGACGGGACGCCGACGGCGGGCCGGCTGGTGGCGCCGGATTCGATCGGCACGGCCATGATGTCGCCATTGGGCTGATAGAAAAAGAGCTCGCGGCCATCGTCGCCCCACACCGGCTCAGTACCGCCATCTACTGACACGCGGATCTGCCATGTGCTTTCCGGAAACCCGCGCACGTACACTTCCGCGCCCCCCGACGCGTTCGATGTGTAGGCAAGCCACCGGCCGTTCGGTGACACGGCCGGCCGGTCCTCCTGAAATGGTGTGGCGAGGATAGCCCGGCGCGCGCCCGTTTCTACGTCCACTACCCAGATGTCCATACCATACGAGTCGTTACGCTTGGAATACACCACCTGCTTGCCATCGGGCGTCCATCCGCCCGCGTACTGCTGCGTGCGATCGAATGGCACCAGCACCTGCGGCTCGCCGCCGTCGGTATCCGTAACGTAGAGGTTTGGCGGTCCCTCCCAATCGGCAGAAAAGACCACGCGCGTGCCATCGGGAGACACACTCGGCGAAAACTCTGAGCGCGGTGACGAGGTCAACCTCACCGCTACGTTGCGATCGAGTTCGGCGATCCAGATGTCATACGTACTGCTCTGTGGATCGACGATCGTCACTGCCAGTCGCCGGTTGTCGACCGTCAGCCGGGCATCCAGATAGTACTGCGCATCGAGAACACTACCCGTTTGGCGCCCGTCCCGGTCGAACCATTGCAGTTGCGAGGGTGGCTCTCGACGACGGGAGATCAGCAAGCCGGTTTGGGACACCGAAAACCAGGCCGAACCGGTGGGCGAGAAAAAATCGACGTCATCCAGCAGGCGGATGGGCTCCCCGGTCGCTGTGCGCGTGTCGGCATCGAACGGCAGCGCGAGCAACGTTCCCCCGCGGACATACAGAATGAATCCGGAGGCGTAGACAGCGCGCGAGTCGGACGGCACGAGGACTTCCGTCTGATCGCTGTCAACCGAGCCCACCATCAGTGTAGCCACGTTGTTTACGGGCTGCGTAAACAGAAAGTGATTGCCGTCGGGCAAAAATGACGGAAACGATTTGTCGGGATTGAGAGCGCGATTGCGCTCAAACGTTTTGATCTTTTTCAACGACGTTGCCCCGGGCGCGAGCAAGAACCAACCTTCGTTCTCCGGGCTTTCGGTGACCTCGACCAGAATTGTGCCATTGCTCGACCAGTTGCCGACGGGCCATCCCTCCGGTACCGTGGTCAGCGTTTGCGGCAGCCCGCCGGCGACCGACACTTTCTTAAGTTGGTCGCCTGCAAAGAACGCGATCCACTCGCTGTCAGGTGACCAGAAGGCTTCACGCGCACCCTCGGTGCCGTTCAGCCTGACTGCCTCGTCCTCGCTGAGCGCACGCAGCATCAGCCCATCGCCGCTGGCGTAGACAACATGGGTGCCGGCGGGCGACACCTCCGGAAAATCGACCGCGGACGCAGGAATCGTAAAGCGATACGCGGGGGTGTCCATCGTACCACCCGGGCGGCCGACCGCCCCCCAGGCACCGAGCGCCAGCACGAGGGTGGCCGCTGCTCCGTATGTGAACCAGCGCATGGATGATGCGCGCGAAGCGCCCGCTGCAGCGCCGCCGCGCTGCGATTCCAGCATCGCACCGGTGATTCCAGCGACGTTGTTGCCGGTCTGAACCAGCGCCTCGGCGAACTTCGCGGCACTGCTCCACCGATCGGCGGGCAGCTTGGCCAGTGCCTTGTTCACCGCCGCCTCGACCGACGCAGGGACAGTGTCCCGCACCGCCGACAACCGTTGTGGCGGCTCCGTCAACAGCTTGGCTACCACGGCTTGCGCTGTCGCGCCGGCGAATGGTGGTTCGCCGGTCAGCATTTCATACGTCACCGCGCCCAGCGCGTAGATGTCCGTGCGCGCGTCCACTGCGCGATCACCCATCGCCTGCTCCGGACTCATGTACTGCGGCGTGCCCAGCGAAAGCCCCGTTTGCGTCATGCGCTGTCCACCGGCTTGGCTCACCGCCAGCGCAATGCCGAAATCGGCTACTACCGCGTGGCCGCCCTGCAACAGAATGTTTTCCGGCTTGATATCACGGTGCACGATGCCCAACGCGTGGGCCGCGCCCAAGGCGTCGGCTATTTCGCGCGCGATCTCAATGGCATCTTCGATCGGCAGCTGCAGCTCGCGCTCCAGGCGACCGCGCAACGTCTCGCCCGCCACGTACGGCATCACGTAGAAGAGCAATCCGTCGGCCGCACCGCTGTCGAGCAGCGGCAGGATGTGCGGATGTTGCAGCTTGGCCGTGGTGCGGATCTCGCTCAGGAACCGTTCACCGCCGAGCGCCGCGCCGAGGTCGGGGTGCAGCACTTTGATGGCAACGTCGCGCTCGTGTTTGAGATCGTGCGCCAAGTAGACGGTGGCCATGCCGCCGGCGCCGAGCTCACGCTCAAGGCGGTAGCGGTCGGCGAGGGATGTGGTAAGGCGTTCAATTACGCTCATGCGACTAATACTATCGTGCGTGCTGGCGGATTCATTTGAAATCTCGCGCTTGGTAATCTGGTGCCGGCGATGACCGAACATCCGGTCACCATTCACCACGCGTCCCCGGAGGTCATGTGATCCGCTCATTTCTCACCGTCCCCTTGCTCGCCCTCGGCCTGGGCGCTGCCGCCTGTGGCTCAGGTGACACGCCACCGGCCAACGCCGCTGATGCGCCGCCGTCGGTCAATCCAGCGGCGGATAGCGAGTCGGAGCCAGCGTCGGCCACCGGCACCGCCCGCATCCGCATTTCGGGCGCCCGGAGCGCCGACCTTGAGGGCGAGGCCCACGTTGTTTTGGGCAAAGGGATGACCGGCGTAACGGCCGTGAACCTCAACCTGGCGGCGGTGGCCGACGGAGTGGTGCACGTGGTGTCCGTGGTCCGCATGAGCGATGCGCTGCCGGCCGTGGGCCTCCACCCGGTGGTGGGAATCGACGCCTTTGGAGAACCGGGCAGCGACCCCGGGGGCGTGTTGGCCAGCTACGGCTACGGACGCGGCACGAGCGCCGAGGCGTTGGCACAAGATGTCAGCAACCTGATTGACTCGGGTTACGGCACCGCCGGCGAACTCACCGTTACGCACTCATCGGCTGATCGGCTGGCGGGTTCTCTGCGCTTTCGCGCTCTGCTTGACGAAGACGGTGGCGAGGTCACGGTAGAGGCCACCTTCGACGCCCCGCGGGTGGCGGGACCATGAACCGTCGCCGATACACGTCGCTCTTGCTGCTGCTTGCCAGCGTCGGATCTTCCGCGCTTGCGCAGTCTGCGCTTGCGCAGTCTGCACCGACGTCGCTTCCGCGTGCGCAGTCTGCACCGGCATCACTTCCGCTCGAAGAGTTTGCGGCGAGGCGCGATGCGCTGGCCGCGCGCATTGACAGTGGTGTGGTACTCGCGTTCGGCGGACGCACGCTCGTGCACGACTTCAGCACATTTTATCAGTTGCCGGCCTTCCGGTACCTGACCAACTACGATGAACCTGATGCGGCGTTCGTGATGGTTGTACGAGGAGGCAAGGGAACGAGCACGCTGTTTCTGACGCCGCTCGATCCGCGCACCGCGTTCTATTACGGCACACGCGCCGATTCCACCAACAGTGAAGCGCGCTATGGACTGAAGGGACGTTCATTCGCCGCGCTATCCGGTGTGCTCGACTCGCTCGCCAACACCGGTCTGCCGTTCTACCACATCCCCGATGTGGAGACCACAGACTTTGCACGTCTCGACACGCTCACGCGCGGACGGGAGACGGTGAAGACACTGTCGCGCGCGCATCCGACGCTGCAGATCAGCAACGCGATGCCGCAGGTGTTGGAGATTCGCGCAAAAAAGAGTGACGCCGAGCTCCAACTGCTGCGACGAGCGATCGAAATCACGAACGCCGGACATCGCGCGGCGATGCTTACCGCCAATCCGCAGCATGAATACGAACTCAAGGCGGCACTGGAGTTCGAGTTTACACGGCTCGGCGCAGAACGTCCGGCCTACGGTTCTATTGTTGGTGGCGGCGCCAACGCGGGCACGTTGCACTACATGCGCGACAGTGATCCGGTCAAGCCCGGCGACCTGGTGTTGATGGACGCTGGCGCCGAGTATCGCGGCTACGCAGCGGACGTTACGCGCACGATTCCCGTGACCGGTCGCTACACGCCACAGCAGCGTGAGATCTATGAGCTCGTGCTCGATGCACAAAAAGCGGCGGAGCGTAACTCGAAGCCCGGGATGAACGTGCGCGCCGCCGCTGATTCGTCGGAGGCCGTTCGCGTGCGCGGGCTGGCGGCTCTCGGCCTCATCGAAAATGAAGACGCCCTGTACGATCCACCGTGGCGCGTGAACTGCGAAAGCAATCCCGCGTCGTGCAAGCAGTCCAACCTGTGGATGATTCACGGCATCACGCACGGCCTCGGGCTCGCGGTGCACGATCCACTGCAGGGCACGTTCAGCGACGGTACGTTTCAGCGAGGCGACGCCTTCACGATTGAGCCCGGGCTCTACATCAGCACCCGGTCGCTACAGGCGCTGCCTGACACGCCGCGCAACCGTCGGTTCATCGCAGCGGTACGTGACAAGGTGAAGCTGTATGAGAACACCGGCGTGCGCATTGAGGATTCGTACATCATCACGCGGAACGGACTCGAGCGGGTGAGCGTGGTACCGCGCGAGATCGCGGAGATCGAGGCGCTTATGGCGCAGCGGCGGTTTCAGCCGTAGGAAAAACGATTTGGCCGAGTGTGGAATGCGGCTTCACGTGTTGCGTTCGAAGTACGCCGCGCCGGGCTTGCCGGCGAGCACCACGGCGGGATACGTAAACGTGATCCGGGCCAGCACGTCTTCAACCGGGAGGAAGGCGAGCTGCCTCGTCTCGTCGTCAACCGCGCGCAACTCGCCGCCAACGACCACGCATTCAAATACGATCACCGTGTATTCCACTTCGTCGCCGTTTGCATAGCGCACCCGGCACGACGGACCGCCCATCACGCCGGCCACGCGCTCCGGACGCACGACGAGGCCGGTTTCCTCGAATGCTTCGCGCGCGACGGCCGTTGCGGGACTCTCGCCCGGTTCGATGGCGCCGGCCGGGAGACTCCATGGGCCGTCACGCTGCTGCTGCACCAGCACGCGTCCGTCGGCGGCACGGATCACGGCAGCAACAGCGGGAATGAGCAGCAGGTCGGAGTCGACACGTTCACGAAGCCGTGCGTAGTGGTTCGATATGCTCATTGTGTGGCCATCGTAAGCTGTTAGCCGGTGCGCCACTGTGATGCGATCAGCATTGCCAACGGGAGTTCCGGCGCGCGGCGTCCATAAGCAACAACGTCCGCAGGCGTCGCCGCTGTTTCGGTTGGTTGTTGTACGCTAGTCGCATGATGGGATCCCTCCAGTGATCCGCACCACAACGGCCAAACACGATGGTGGGCTGCCGACTCATCGCTTCTCCACGTCCGCCAACACCTCGAGGATCGCGGCACGCGTGATACGCTCCTGTTCCGCTCGGGTGATCGTTGCCTGGCCGTCGAACAGCTGGTGACCATAGCGTCCGAACTGTGAATGATTGCCCCCGTCAATCTCGACCCACGGGCAACTGTGCCCTCACGTCCATGTAGCCGCATGTAGCCGCATGTAGCCGCATGTAGCCGCATGTAGCCGCATGTAGCCGCATGTAGCCGCATGTAGCCGCATGCAGCCGCAGCGGATGGCGCACCCGCCGTGGGTCAGTTGAAGATGTCAGCTTCCACCTTGGCGTCGACCGATCCACTGACTGGATGTGCTGCACGGTTTGCTGCCTCGCGAGCACCACGGTCTTCCCGTCGCGCGTGAACTCTGCGCCGCTTTCCGCCTCCGGTGTGGTGGTCAGACGTCGCGCCGATCCGCTGGCGACGTTCAACAAGCCCAGATCGTTCGCGCCGTTGAACGGTCGCGCTGCGCTGCAAGCCGGCAATGACCGCGGACTGTATGTTTTGCGGTGACCTCATGCTCTCAGGGAGATATCCGATGTTGTGCACCGTGTCCGTCCGTTCTCACGCGCTGTGTTTGCTGCTGGTCCTGCTGACGATCGCCCCGCCGCGTGCGGCTGCGCTGGGTGCGCAGGGTGCGCCCTCCTTGTATGAACCCGGCATCTCACCCGACGGCCGCGAGATCGCGTTCGTTTCAGGCGGCGACATCTGGACCGTGCCCGCGACCGGTGGCGCTGCTCGGCTGCTCATTGCGCATTCGGCGCACGAATCGCGGCCGCTCTATTCGCCCGACGGCTCCATGCTCGCGTTCAACTCCAACCGTAATGGCGGGCTCGATGTCTACATCATGGACCTCGCCAGCGGCGCCGTCCGCCGTCTGACAAACGAGTCAGGGAGCGAAGAGCTGAACGGCTGGTCGGCCGACTCGCGCTGGGTCTACTTCGCGTCCAATGGCGAAGATGTGGGCGGCATGAGCGACGTGTTCCGCGTGCGCGCCTCCGGTGGCACTCCGATGGCCGTGGCCGCCGATCGCTACGAGGGAGAGTTTTTTGCCGCTGCGTCGCGCGATGAACCGGGGTTGCTCGCGATCTCCACCCGTGCGCGGATGGCGCAGAGTCAGTGGTGGCGGAACGGGCACTCGCACATCGACGAAGCCGAACTCTGGAGCGTGCGCACCGCGCAGCGCGCGGGCGAGCGGCCCACCTACACGAAGATCACCACCGGCGGCAAGAACCTGTGGCCGATGTGGGGCACGGGCGGCGCGCTCATCTTCATGTCCGATCGCTCGGGCTCGGAAAACCTCTGGAGCGTAATGGCGGACGGCAGCAGAGCACGTCAGCTCACGAAGTTCACTGATGGCCGCGCGTTGTGGCCGAGCATCACCACGGATGGGCGCGTGGTGGCGTTCGAGCGCGACTTCGGCATCTGGACGCTTAATGTCGCGAGCGGCATCGCCAAACGTCTCGATATCCGGCTCGTGGGCAATATTGAGGGTGCAGCGCGTGAGCCGAAGAGCGCCAGGCAGGGATGGAGCGGCATCACCGTCTCGCCCGATGGCCGGAAGTGGGCGTTCGTCTCCGGCGGCGATGTGTGGGCCACCAGGATGGACGACAGTGTGCCTGCAACGCGTGTGACGGAGACAGCAGCAGCTGAGGACGACATTGCATGGACGGCAGACTCGCGACAGGTGGTGTACACCTCGTGGCGTACCGGCACACCCAAGTTGTACGCGTACGACTTTACGAAGTCTGCGGAACGACCCGTCACCACAGGCGATGGTCGCGACGGATCGCCCGCGTTCTCTCCCGACGGAAAGCATCTGGCCTTCGCGCGCAGCGTCGCGGAGCGGAACGAGCTGCACGTGATGGAGTGGCCGTCCGGCAAACCGCGTGTGCTCGCAACCGGTGTGTCGTCAGGACCCACATGGGCGCCTGACAGCCGCTGGATCGCCTACGCGGGCGAGACGGACGAGTTCCGCAACGTGATGGTGGTGCCGGTGACCGGCGGTGAGCCGCAGCAGGTGAGTTTTGTCGCCAACTCGTCTGTTGGCTCAATCGCGTGGAGTGCCAAGGGCGACTACATCGTGTATCGCACCGGCCAGCGCACCGAAGACAACCGGCTGGTCAAGATCGACCTCGTGCCGCTCCCGCCCACATTCGACGAGCAGCGTTTCCGCGACCTGTTCAATCAGCCGCGCGACTCCGCCAACACACAGCGTGATTCAGCCAACACGCCGCGGTCCGAACGTGCTGCGCCGCGCGACACGGCGGGTGGTGCGGTACCGCGACCAACGTCAATCAAGATTGATTTCGACGCGATCCGGCGACGCGGCGCGTTCGTCAACACGTCGTTCTCCGTTGGCAGCGTGCTGCTCAGCCCGGACGGCAAAACCGGAGTACTCACCGGCGACGGCGCGCTGCACCGCATCACGTTCGGCCCCAACGGCGACGTTGATATCTCGCGCATGGAAGGTGCCAGCGGTGCGCCCATCGCTTTCAGCAGCAATGGCCGTCAAGTCTATGTGTCGCAGGGTGGCCAGCTGCGCGTGGTCAACATGACGGGGGGGGGACAACCGCGCGTTGTCAGCACGCGTGTCGCGTGGACCGAGGACTTCGACGCGATCAAACTCGCGGCGTTCGAACAGGGCTGGGGCGAGATGCGCGATGGTTTCTACGACCGTGAGTTCCACGGCGCCGACTGGAACGCCGTGCGCGATCGCTTCCGTCCGCAGATCGAGGGCGCACGCACACGCGCCGAGTTCAGTCGGCTCATGAATCTCATGCTCGGCGAGTTGAACGCATCACACCTCGGTCATTCCGGACGCAGCGGCCCACCGCAACCCGGCGACACTGCCACTACCGCAGAACTCGGTCTGCGCTTCAATCGTCTCGCCTACGAAAACGACGGACGTTTTGTCATCACGGAGGTTGTCACACTCGGGCCGGCCGATATCGCGGAGGATATTGCGGTTGGCGATGAACTCATGACGATCGACGGCACGGCGCTCAACGGCCAGTCAGACCTGAATGCCCTGTTGCGCGGTCGCTCAGGCCGGCAGGTTTTGCTCGGCGTGCGTCGCGGCACTGCGCCCGCGCGCACCGTTGAAGTGCGGGCGACGTCGGGCGGCGCGATGCGTCAGCTCAACTACCGGAACTGGGTAGAGAGTCGGCGTTCCTATGTGGACAGCGTCAGTGGTGGACGGCTCGGCTACGTGCACATTGCGTCCATGTCCGAAGGCGCACTGGACCAGTTCATCTTCGACCTCGACCAGCAGAACCATGCGAAGGAAGGTGTCGTGATCGATGTGCGCAGCAACAACGGCGGCTTTGTGAACGTGTACGCCATCGATGTACTTTCGCGGCGCAACTATTTCAGCATGCAGGGCCGAGGCAGCGCCATGCGAGCGCCATCGCGCGTGGCGCTCGGGCAGCGCGCGCTGCTGGCGCCGACAGTGCTCGTCACCAATCAGCATACGCTCTCCGACGGCGAGGATTTTACGGAAGGCTACCGTGAGCTTGGACTCGGCCAGGTCGTGGGCGAGCCGACCGCCGGATGGATCATCTTCACCGGCAGCCGTAGCCTCGTGGACGGCACGTCCGTGCGCATGCCCGGCACGTACATTCGCGACAACCGCGACCAGAACATGGAGCGGAACCCGCGCCCGGTCGATATTGAGGTCGAGCGTCCCGTTGGTGAGTGGTACAGCGGACGCGACAGTCAGCTTGATCGCGCGATGGAGGCGCTGCTGGCGCGGATCCGGGACACGGCGCCCGGCGGACGCTGAGCGATCGAGAACTGCACCTGCGTCGAGCGGGCACGCGCGCTAGCTTCGCTCACTGTTCATGACACGTGGGGGCTCATCCAAAGGCCTCACACCGGTCACGTTGGCAACCCGGCAACAGGACAACAGATGCCGCAAATCACCATCACGCGTCGGATCAGTGCCCCGGTTCATGTTGTCTGGGAAGTGCTCGATGACTTCGGCGACATCCAGCGCTGGAGCCCCAGTGTAAGACGTTCGAGGCTGACATCAGCCGGGCCAATCGGGGTGGGAACAACCCGGCATTGCGATTTCGGGTTTGGCGCTGCAAGCGAACGCATCGAGGCCTATGTGCCCAACAGCCGCATGACGGTGCGACTGATCGAAATGTTCAAGCTGCCGATGTCGGAAGCCGTGGCCGACTTCACGCTCGTGCCAGACGCGGAAACGACGGCGTTGACCTTTACCTACCGCTTCACGCCAAACCTGATCGGGCGCCTGCTGGGGGGCGTACTCGACAAGCAACTGTCGAATGGCCTCGGTAAACTCGTGCACGGCCTGCAGGAGGAGAGTGAGCGCACGGCGGTCTCCCGAGCGCGCGGCTAGACCCAAAAACGCCAACACGAGCCCTCGCTGCAGCGCCTCTGTTCGCTGCGACAGATCACCAAGCGCTATGTCGCCTGGGTCGAGGGCGACGTCGCAGGCGAGGAAGGGGTGATTGACCTCTCACATCACGCACGAGCAACGCGCAGCACCTCATCGAGCGTGGTCACACCGGCACGCACGAGCCGCAGTCCATCGTCCCGCAGCGTGCGCATGCCGCTCGCAATGGCCAGAGCACGCAGTTCCTCGGAGCCGCGCCGCGCCTGTGTCTCGAGCCGCAGCTGGTTGTCCATGATCAGCAGTTCGTAGACGCCCTGCCGTCCGCGATAGCCGGTGTTTCGGCACTGATCGCAGCCCGTGCCCTTCCACACCGTATCAAGGTGCAGCGCCGAGAGATCAAAGCTGCGCGCGGCGCCCTGATCCGGCTTTGTAGGCGCCTTGCAATGCGTGCAGATCACGCGCACAAGACGCTGCGCGAGTACAGCATCAACCGTGCTCGCCACGAGGTATGACGCCACGCCCAGGTCGAGCAGCCGCGTGAGCGCGGTGGGCGCGTCGTTCGTATGCAGCGTGGACAGCACCAGGTGACCCGTGAGTGCTGCCTGCGTGGCGATGTTCGCTGTTTCGGCATCGCGGATTTCACCCACGAGCATGATGTCCGGATCCTGTCGCAGCAACGACCGCAGCGCCGACGCAAACGTCACGCCCACCCGTTCGTTCACCGGGATTTGCGGCACGCCCGGCAGTTCGTACTCCACCGGATCTTCTACGGTAAGAATCTTCTCGCGTCCGGTGCGCAACAACTCGATCGCGCCGTACAGCGTGGTGGTCTTGCCCGACCCGGTGGGCCCGGTCACGAGCACGATGCCGTGCGGTCGCACGATCGCCTCGTGAAAGAGCGCGAGCGTGTCCTCGGCCATGCCGAGTTCGGTGAGCGAAATGCGACCGCGTTCCTTGTCCAGCAGACGCAGCACCACGCTCTCGCCGTGCAGCGTGGGCACGGTTGACACGCGTACATCCACCTGCCGGTTCTGCAGGCGCAGACGAATGCGCCCGTCTTGCGGCAGTCGACGTTCGGCGATGTCGAGTTCCGCCATGATCTTGATTCGACTCACGATGGCGGCCGTAAGCTGCGGCGGTGGTGACGGCGCCGGCTGCAGCACGCCGTCCACTCGATAGCGCACCTGCAGTCCGTCCGCGTAGCCCTCGAGATGCACATCGGACGCACGGGCTTCAAGTGCTTCAATGATGAGCAGATTGACCAGGCGAACGACGGGCGCTTCGTTGGCGAGGTGCACCAGGTCGTCAAGTGCAATGTCGTCTGCACTGCCCACGCCGGCACCGATTGTCAGCCCGGCAATCATACCTTCGGCCGTTGTCGCATCCGGCGCGTAGACGCGCCGGATCGCTCGGCGCACCTCCGGCTCCCGCGCCCGCACGAGCAACAGCTCGGCGCCAAAGGCGAGCTGCAGGTCATCGCCCGTAAGCGGTGCAATGCGGTCGAGCCACGTTGCGACTGTGAGCACACCGTTGGCGAGCAGCAATGGCAGCACGGCGTGCTGCTCGAGCCAGTCGGCCGAGGGCGCACCCGCGAGAGGCTGCGCATCGAGCATCAGTGCGTCTACCTGCGCGGTGGACAGCACATCTGCCGATTCGTGGGCGGACATGGCGGCGGTCAGCGCCGCCGCCTTGGGTTCCGACATCAGCGCGGCGGCCGTGGTGGACGCACCACCGGCACCGTTAATGAGTCGCCCACGCCGATGGACACGGTATCCGCGGCGGGCTGCACCCGACCGTCAATCTTCACGCCCTTGAGCAACTCGCTGCCGCTGCGCAGTGATTCGCGCAGGCGATCGATGTCTTCGTCGCTCGAGACAATGTGCGGCGTGAGGAACAGAAACAGTTCGGTGGAGCGGTTGCTGGTGCGCGTATTACCGAACAGCCAGCCGAGCAGGGGCAGTCGGCTCAGGAACGGAATGCCCGAGGTGCTCTCCTCCGATGTGTTGTCGGACAATCCTCCAATGACCGTGGTCTGTCCGTCACGCACGAACACCGACGTCTGCGCCTCGCGCTGGTTGATGATCGGTGCATCGAACAGGATGTTGCTGCTCACGTCGTTGTTGGTTTGCACGACGTCCATGTTCACGTAGCCGTCGGTGTTGATGGTGGGCGTGATGGTGAGCGTTGTACCGACGGGCAGATACTGAATGGTCTCCACGCGCGCATTCGGGTCGAAGCCACCCGCCTGCGTGACCTGCACGAAGGGCACACTGGAGCCCACGTTGAGCACAGACTCGCGGTTGTTCTGGGCAATGAGAATTGGCAGCGAGAGCACCTTCACGTTGCCACGCGTCTGCAGCGCGTTGAGCGCCACGTCGTAATTCACTGAGCCCTTGCCACCGGCAAGCATGAACACGAAATCGCGTGCTGAGCCATTGCCGGGCAGAATCGCGGCGGTGTCACCGGCGGTGCGGGTGGCCACACCGGACACACCGAGGTTGAGGTCGCGATTGCGCTCCACCTGCGCAATGGTGACCTCAATGAGCACCTGCAGTGGCCTCAGATCCACCGACTGCACGAGCTGTTGCATGGCCGCGAAGTCTTCTGCGGTCGCCCGAACGATCAGCGAGTTGGTGAGCTCGTCGGCGACAATGCGTATGTCGGAGAACGCGAGGCCGCTTGACTGTGCGCTGGACTGCCCGCCGAACGCGTTACCGAGCGCTTCCCGGAATGCAATCACCGGGTTGACGTCCTGCGCGTCGATGGAAATCCCACCAACCACACCACCGCCGCCACCGCCACCACGGCCGCCGCGCTGGAGATTCTGGATGCCGCCCAGCTGCACACTTGTTCCGCGTCCCGGGTTCACCAGGCCTGTGCTGCCGCCGCCACCACTGCCGGTGAGCACGTTCATGAGCAGCGGTGCAATCGTGGTTGCGCTCGAGTGCTTGAGCCGCACCGTGTACAGGTTGAGCGCACGCTCCTGTCGGGCCTGCTGCAGCGCCTGAGCGGGCGATAGCCGCGTGTTTGTCGCCGCACGTGGCGGACCAACCAGGCGGATCACCGCGTCGCCTTCGGTGACGGTGATGTCGCTCCCTTCGGCCACGGCACGCAGTGCGTCAATGGCCCCCTCTCGCGACAGCGACTGCTGCAGGCGCAGCGACACGCGCGCCGATGGCATGTTGCTCAGCGTAATGTTGAGGCCCGCGGCTTCGGCAATCGCGCGCAACACAACGGACACATCCTGATCGACAAAGTCGAGCACCAGGCCATCAGGAGCACGGCGGGTGTTCGCGGTGTCGCGCTGCGATGCGCGTCCGCTTCCCTGCGCCAGCAATGGCGTGGAAGCGAGACACAACAGCAACAACAGTCGGACAGGGACAGGCATGATGAACATCCGTGCTCAGGAGGAAGTAGCCGCGATGGTGACCCGCTCGCCGGATGGCGTCGAGAACTCCACGGCACCGCGCGAGATCGATCGCACGGTGAAATCGCCCAGCTGGTCTCCCACGCGCAGTAGCACGCTGGGCGACCCATTCAGTTGACACATGGCGAAACTGCGGGTGCCCTCGCCCACCGCAGTGCCCAGTACCTCCGGCAGCACCACGGGCTCCGGTTCCTCGGCGAACACCGGAAACTCAGGCTCTCCCGTGAGCGAGTACCGCGTGACGGGGGCCGAACGATCGGGTGCGAACACGTTGAGATCCACTGCGTCGGAAATGCGCAATGCTGGCAGCGTTGCTCGGCCGGCAAGCGAATCGCGCGACGTGAACTGCGGTGCTGCGGCTTCCGCCGTTGGCGAGATGCGTAACGCTGCGGTCGCCGACCAGACGAAGAACAGCGCGGCGGCCGTCACCGCGCTCACCGACGCCATCAGCCAGCGATCACGCGCCTTCATGGTGTCGTGTCCCGCACGGCGAATGGCCGCGTGCCGAGCACGGTGGTGGGCGCGGACGCGGCGGCCGCTTCCGGAAGCGCGAAGCCGGTGATGGTGGCCGAGATGGCCAGCGGTTCGACGCCCGACTCTCCGAAGGCATTCGACGCCACCGAGACGTCGAGCCGTTCGACCACGATGAGCTTGTTGCCGCTCTCCAGCGCACGCAGGAACCGCAACAGTCCCTCGATATCCGACTCGGCACGCAACGCCACATGCAGCGTACGCACGCCGGCTTCGCTCACCGAGGACGGACGAGTGGTGGCATTCTGAAGCCACACGTCATGCACCCGTGCGACCGTTCCGAGGTGCGATACCAGTTCGGCCGTCGCGATTACATCATCGCGACCCGTGAACAGCCGACTCGAAGCGGTGCGTACCAGCGAGTCGGCGAGTTGCTGCAAGCCCGGGTTCTCCGCCGCCGCGCGCACTGCCGCGCGTTCGCGCGAGAGCGTGAGTCGTTCAGCCGCGAGCAGTCCGCGCGCATCACCGAGCGCGGCGTGAAACGGACGGATGCCCCAAACGTACAGCAGGGCCGGCAGCAGCACCGCCGCACCAATCAGGAGAGCGCGACGATCACGCGCACCGAGCGTGCGCCGACCGGTCATGGCTGCCGCCTCGCGGTAGTGGCACCGCGTGCTTCCCGTGCACGCATCAGCGCAGAGAGCTGAAAGCGCTCCAGTGCCTCTCCTTCGGGCGTGGTTTCGCGGCGCACCGGCGCGCTGGCCTGCACGGCCTGCAGCGAAGGCACACGTTCCACCGACTCGAAGACGCGCGCCGCGGAACGCGCCAGACCATCAATGCCCACCGTGTCCGCCCGCCCGCGAAAGCCGGTGAGATAGGATTCGCTCGGCAGCTGTGTGCTGAGTTCCGCGATCACCGCCGACCAGATCGGCGCATCCTGCTCCGCACGCGCAAGCACCGCCAGCTGCCTGAATGCGGTCTCGACAGTTGTTCGGCCCACCAGCGTGCTGCCGAGTTGCGGCGCAAGCGCCGCACGTTCGGCGCGCACCGCACTCAGCTCCCGCCGCACATCCCAGAGTTGCAGAGCAGCGCCAGCCACGAGCAGAATGGCCGCCGCCGCCGCGAAGCGCACAGCCAATGAACGCACCCGCGCCGTGCCCGCCGCCCGCTCGCGTTCGGTAATCAACAGTGGAGCGGTTGCGCGCGATGCGCCGACCGCGGCCAGTGCATCGGGTTGTGACCCCAACGCAGCGAGCACTCCGGTGGCGGGCTGCACACGCATGAGCGCTTCAGCCTCGCGGCGAGCGTCCGGCGCGGCGGCGAGGAACACGGACGTGGTGTCCGCAAGCATCGCCTCCGCCAGTCTCGCGGCGTCAAGCGCGAGCGATCGGAAGCGGCGCAGCGACACAAGTTGCCCCTGCTCGACCGTCAGCACTGTGCAGTGCGCCTGATCAACCACCACCATACTGGCGCGCGCCTCGCCGCCGTTCGACTTTGCATTTCCCGTCCGTGCGAACATGGCCCACGCCGCCGGTGCAGGTACCACCTGTCTCACCGACAAGCCGGCGGTGCTCGCCGCCGCATGAATGCTGTGCAGCAGCGGTGCCGAGGTCGCGGCGACGAGACGTCCCATGACGGACGTTGAACGCGCACCGGCGCCCACAACCTGCGCGCCACGGGCGCTCGTGAAATACTTGCCGGCGTTTCTCGCGAGCAGCAGTCGCAGCTCGTGTTCCGCCATGGGCGGCAGCTCCACCATCTGCACTTCAGCCAGTGCCGGCATGAGTGCGACACTCACGCCCGCTGCAGGAGCGGGCGCCTCGTTGAGCAGCGCGGCAAATGCAGCCGCGAGTGACGGCCACGCTTCGTCTCCCGGAGCCCGTGGCTCCAGCGCCGTGCGCCAAACGCGCGGCGCACTGCCGGCGTCCGCGCCGACAACCGCACACAGCTGATCCGCGGCCAGCGACACTCCTTGAATGCTCACCACTCTTGCCACCTGATGTTCACGCGATTGTTGTTGGCCCGTTGCAGCACGGCCACGAGTTTCGCGGGCTGCGCGGTGAGCGAATCGCGGACCGTAAGCACAAGTTGCAAGTCACGCGTGTCAACCGTGGCCGCCGCGGCAAGCTGCCGTTCTGCCTGCGACCCGCCGCTGTTGCCACCGTCGTCCCCACCGCGGCCGCGACCACGACCACGTGTGGACCGCTCCACGGCCACCGAAATCGCGTTGAGCGATTCGATGCGCCGACCGGCCGAGCGCATGGAAAGGATGTTCGCGATCACGACATCAGTCATGCCCGGCAGCGAGCGCAGCACCGCTTCCGGCGCCGTGTTCACGTTCACGCGCGCGGTGAAAGCAAACGCGGAGAGATAGGGGCTCACGCGCTCCAGGTCGTTTGCCGTCATGCCGGCAACGTGCACCAGATCATGCACACGGCGAAACGGTGCGTTGGACGGCAGCACGAGACGGCTATCGCGCAGATACTCGGCCTGCTCGCCGCCTGCCACACGCGCGAGATCATCGATGTCGCGCCAGTCCATGATGGACTGCGCGAGCGCGTCGGCACGCGTGTAGTCACCGAGCACAAACGAAAAGAGCGTGCGCAGCTCCACCTCGCTCATCTGGTTGACATTGCGTGTGGCGCCCAAATCGTCCACCTCGACATTCACGGCCACGCCACCCAACTCCACCTCGCCCGAATAGATCGAATCGGCATCAATCCACGGATCCGTGGATCGCAGCGAGGCCGCGGCACTGTTGGTGGTGCGCGTGCGCAAGTCGTACTCGAGGCGGGCAATGCTCACCGCGAGCGCTCCCTGCAGCGCCGCACGATCGCGAGCGCGGTCGGACGCGTTCAGCCCGAGCGCACGACGCTCGCGCGCGGCGAGCGAGAACTGCATGGCCACCGTCGCAATCATGACCACCATCCAGAGCGCGGCGAGCATCGCCACGCCGCGTCGTCGCACAGGTGACGTGCGGCGCAACAGAGGTAATGCGCGGCGCGGCGCGGGAGATGCGAGACGCGGCCGCACGCGCAGCGCCGGACGGCGATCCACACTCATCGCGTCCCCCCCCCCACGCCCACGACCGATGCTTCTTCGTCGGCCGTTTGCGCATCGAGCGCGTTGGCGGCACCCGGCAGTACGAACAGCAGCGGCATCTGCAGCAGTGCAGGCGTCGGTGCGTCCTCTCCCATGCCGAGCGTCACTCGCGCAGCCACACGACGCACGCCAGCCGACTCCGCATCGGGCACCCAACGCTGCGTGGTCGCGTCGAGATACTCCACCGCTATCTGCACAATCGTGGAGTCGAGTTCACGGCGGAACAGCGGGGACGTCGGATTCACCTGGTACTCGATGGTCAATCCACGTTCCGGGGTGTTGTCATCGCCATCAACGAACAGGCGCACGTTCACGTTCGGCGACGGCAGGTCGAGCAGTGCGCTGGTGCTGAATCGCAGTTCGTCGCCGGTGGCGATGGCCGGAGTCACGCCGTTGCTGGCCGCACCTTCGGACACCCGCATGGCCGCGAGCCCGCTGGCACTCAGACGTGTGGTTCTGCCACCCGCGGTTACCCGGACGCCCTGCGCCTGCGACTGAATTGAACCCGACGCGATCCAGTGGCGGATCATCTCACGCACGGCACCCGCCCGCTCCGCCTCACGCGTGGCGTCGAGTACCACCGCACGGTGCCCGATCACGTTGCCGAATGTCACGGCACCAATCGAGGCCATGGCTCCGGTGATGACGAGACCCACCACGAGTTCGAGCAGCGTCATGCCGCGACGCTCACGCCGCTCGCGACTCGCGCGCTGTCGGATCGTGGTCATCGCCCGCCCCGCGTGGCCAGCGGCGGCCTCCGGTACACGGCTGTGCTGACCGACGCCTCACCGGTGCCCCATGACACGGTCACCTGTACGTCGTACAGTCCCGCGTAGGCCGTGCTGGGCGCGCTGGTCGTCGTCCAGCGGTACTGCTCCAGCGGAGCGGCAAACTGGCCATCAGCCACGGTGTCGGGAAGGCTTTGCAGATCGCGGTCGGTGAGCAGTTCAAGAAAGCTCAAGCGCTCGTTGAGCAGCGCTTCCGTTTCCACAGCCCGACGTGCGCGATCCGCCGCACGCAGCTCCGCGCCCACGGTGCGCAACGCCGCAATCGACGTGACGGCAACGATCGAGAGCGCGGCCACGGCCTCGAACAGCGACACACCTCGCCTAGCGCGCATGGACCACCGTCTTTCCGTCCCATGGATCGATGGTGATGAGCCGCGCACCGTTCTGCCCACGCATCAGCACGGTGTCACCCGACGCCGCTCCCGAAGGTCTGAACACGTAATGCAGACGGTTCCGGTCGGTCTCCGCCGACTCGAGCGCGCCCAGCGGCAGCACACCGTCTGTCACCGGCCCTGTGCCTGAGACACCCGTGGTGTCGACGCGATAGATGCCCGACACCGGATCCAGATGAACGTGCACCACCTGGCGAGCCGTGATCGCCAGTGCACGGGACTCTCGCAGCAGCTGCAACAGCGCATCCGTGCTGTCCCGGTCGGATGCGTCGTTCATGCGCAGCCACTGGGGCAGCACGATGAGCGCACTGACCGCGAGCACGGCGAGCACGGTTGTCATTTCCCAAAGCGTGAAGCCACGGCGGTGCGCGCTCACGCGAACGAACCCGCGTTGATGCCGTAAATCGCTTGCAACAGCGACAGCGCAATAAGCGCCACGATCGCACCGAAGATCACAATCATCGCCGGCTCGGCGAGTGTGGCCAGTCGCTGTGTCGCGCGTTCCGTACGCTCCTGGAAGATGTCCGCCGCTTTGAGCAGAAACTCGCGCAGCCGACCCGACTCCTCGCCCACGCCAATGAGCTGTGCGAGTAGCGGCGGAAACACCGTGCTTTCGGCCGTGGCGGCGCGCAGCGAACTGCCCTCGCGCACCCGGGCGCGAATGGCGATGGCGTGTTCGCGTGCGACGGGATCGGTGAGTGACTCCACCGTATCGTCGAGTGCGGACAGCAGCGGCGCGCCGCCGCCCACGAGCACGCCGACCAGTCGCGAAAAGCGCGCGGCGAGCGCGTACCGCCGCAGTGTGCGCACCATGGGCAGCCAGAGCAGCAGGCGCGCACCGGCGTGGCGGCCGGCCGGTGTCTGCTGCATCCACACGCCAACGGCCACGAGCGCCGCCGGCAACAGGAGGAACAGCAACCAGTTGTCGCGCAGCATCGTTGACGCGCCCAGCAGGATGCGCGTGGACGTGGGCAGCTGTGCGCCAGTGTCTTGCAGAAGCTCGGCAAACTGCGGCAGCACAAAGCCGAGCAGCACGATCACCGCGACCACGCCGGCCACGGCCAGCAGCAGCGGATAGATGGCCGCCGAGAGCACACGGCCGCGCAGCTGTTCATCACGTTCGAGCTGTGCCGACAGGCGCTCAAAGGCATCGGCCAGTTCGCCACTGCGTTCACCGGCCCGCACCACGCCCACGTACAGCGGCGGGAAGAATGCCGGAAAGGAGGCCAGCGAATGGGCCAGCGTCTCGCCTCGCTCCACCCGCGCGCGCACCTCCTGCACGGTGGCGCGTACTTCGCCCGAGGTCACTCCGGAGGCGGCACCGAGGGCCTGCGCGAGCGGCATGCCGGCGGGCAGCAGTGCGGCGATGGCGCGCGTGAGTTCGAGCACCTCTCGGCGGCTGCCAAACCGCGGGCGTGCGCCCGGTGCGGCGTCGTTGGGGGCATCGCTGATGTCGAGCACCAGGAGGCCGCGCGCCTCGAGCGCCTGCGCCAGTGCTCCGGCACTGGCGGCGTGCTCCACGCCTCGCGTACGTGATCCGGAGGCGTGAATGGCCTTGAAGGCGAAGGTCGGCATGGCTCGGTTCCGCGCGACCGGCGGCTACTGCCAACCAAGCAGATCGGCGTCTTCGCCTTCACCGCCGGGCTGGCCATCGGCGCCCAGCGAAATCAGGTCGAACCCGTTCGGATTCGATTCACCCGGGAAAATGTAGATGTACGCGCGTCCCCACGGATCGATCGGTACCGCTTTGCGCAGGTACGGCCCGCGCCAGTTGGCGGGCGGATTGATCGACGGTGCTTCCCAGAGGGCATTCAGCCCCTGTTCCGTGGACGGGTAGGTGCCATTGTCGAGACGATACGCGTCCAGGGTGGTGCTGAACATCTCCATCTGCGAGCGGGCCGTGGCCGATTTTGCCGCTCCCACGTGCTGGAAGACGTTGGGTGCCACCAGCGCGGCGAGAATGGCGATGACCACGATCACTACGAGAATCTCGATCAGGGTAAAGCCTGTGCGATTTATGGAGCGGCGGGAAGCATTCGTCATATCGCGTTGGACGGGGGATGAAGCTGAACGTTACTACGCTCGTGACGATCGAGGGTAGGGCAGGACGGCCGGTGCAGTGTACTTATTACGGATCGGCCATGTGCGCTGTGTCACCTCGTTCCGGGATGGTGATGGCGTACTGTTCAGCGGACACCGATATTGTTCGCTCAGTGCGCCGAAATCCGGCGAATTCTCGCGAGAGCTGGCGCATCTTCGATGCGTTGACCGCGCGCAGGCAAACCATGGAGAGTGGCGGGTGAGCATGCAGCAGCAGGACCCAGTGTCCGTTCCCGCCGGCAGCTCTCGCCGGGACTTCCTGCGGAAAGCGATCGGTCGTGCCGACGCGGCGACTGAAAACACACCTCTGGCTTCGACACCGTCGAGCGCCTTGGCGTTGCCGGCCCCACCACAATGGAATGATGTGCGCGTGCGCCTGCTGCGTCGCGCGACAATGGGGCTGCGCAGCGCCGACGTTCAGGACATCGGCAACATGGGCTACCAGCAGTGGCTCAACGAGCAGGTGAACTACACGCGCATTGATGACAGTTCCGTAGAGGCGCAGGTTGCAGCGCGCTGGCCGCTGCTGTCGCAACCGGCATTGCAGCTGGCCGCTGTGAACTCCGGTACGCTGCGCACGCAGCTGCAGCAGGCCACGCTCTTTCGCGCCGCGTACTCATCACGCCAGCTCTACGAACGCATGGTGGAGTTCTGGAGTGACCACTTCAACATCTCGATGGACAAGGTCGGCTATCTGAAGGCCATCGAAGATCGTGAGGTCATTCGCAAGCACGCGATGGGGCGGTTCTCCGATCTGCTCAAGGCGAGCGCACACAGTCCGGCCATGCTCGCATATCTCGACCAGAACCAGAGCCGCAGCGGATCGCCCAACCAGAACTACGTGCGCGAACTGATGGAACTGCACACCATCGGCGTGGACGGCGGCTACACGCAGGCCGATGTGGACGAACTCGCTCGCGTGTTCACGGGCTGGACATTTACAGGCGCCGGCGAGTTCTCATTCAACGCCTCGCGCCACGACTTTGGCGCCAAGACCGTGCTGGGCGTGAACATTCCCGCGACGTCACCGTCGATCGGTGCGGAAGGAGTGAAGGAAGGCGAGATGATGCTCGACTTTCTGCTCACGCACCCGAGCACCGGCCGGTTTCTCGCCACCAAGATGCTTAAGTGGCTGCTGACGCCCGATCCCACCGAACAGCAGATCGAGGCCATTGCCGGCGCGTATCGGGCCACGCGCGGCGACATCAAGCGCATGGTGCGCGCGATCCTGAATGAGGGCTGGATGGCCGATGCGCCGCTCAAGCTCAAGCGCCCGTTTCACCTGGTGGTCTCCGGCGTGCGGGCAACCGGTGCCACGATGGCCAACGTGGGCAGCGTGCTGTCGCAGGTGGGCACGATAGGGCAGCAGATTTTCCGCTACGAGACGCCGGAAGGGTATTCCGACCTCACCGAGTTCTGGGTGGGCAACCAGGCGCCGCGCTGGGCCTTCGGGGTGTCGCTCGCCAACTCGTCGAATGTGAACACGGTGAACGTGGACGTCTCTGCGTACCTGGCCGGCACCGCCGACGCGGCGATCGATCGCATCGACGCCGAACTGTTTGGCGGCGAGCTGGCACCGGCGACGCGCGGCGCGCTGCTCACGTATCTCAAGGCCGGAACATTCAATAATGCGCGCGTGCGGGAGACCATCGGGCTCGCGCTGAGCGGCCATGAATTCCAATGGTACTGAACATGAAACGCATCAGAGAGACAGGTTGCGACGAGTACCAATTGCTTTCCAGGCGGCATTTCGTGAGTGCCACCGCAAAGCTGTCGGCGGCCGCGGCGGTGTTCCCTTCATGGCTGCCCCGAATCACGTTGGCCAATCATTATTCGTCGTCACGCGATGTGATGGTGTCGATCTTCATGCGAGGTGGCACCGATGGCCTCTCGCTGGTGGTGCCGTTTGGGGAGAGTGCGTACTACAACTTGCGGCCATCGATCGCGGTGCCGCGTCCCGATGCGGCGTCAGCCAACCGCTCGCTGGCGCTCGATGATTTCTTCGCGTTGCCGCCCGGCATGCAGGGACTGATGCCGGCGTACATGGAGCAGGATCTGCTCGTCGTTCATGCCGTGGGTCAGCTGCAAAGCAAGTCGCGTTCGCACTTCGACGCGCAACGCTACATGGAAGTGGGCAAGCCGGTGGATCCGGATCTCACCTCCGGCTGGCTCGGACGACACCTGGCGAGCGTGCCGCCACTCCAGCCTGGCGCGGCGCTGCGCGGCATTGGCATCGGCTCCGGTCTGGCCAAGACACTCGTGGGTGGACCGAGCACACTACCGATTGCCGACCCCGGCAACTACGGCATTGGCGGATCGAGTAGTACGCGGGCCGCGCGCACCGCGGTGTTGGCCGCCGACTACGCACTCACCGTCGATCCGCTGCGCGCCTCGGCACTCGATAGCATCAGCACCATGGGCTTGCTCTCGCAGCTGAACATCAGCAGCTACGTCGCGGCCAACGGCGTGACCTATCCGAACACGTCGTTCGGGCGGGCACTCAAGTCGGTCGCAGCGCTCATCAAGAGCGACATCGGACTCGAGGCGGCGTCTATCGATATCGGCGGCTGGGATACGCACGCGGCGCAGGACCCGAACGGAGGCAGCATGTTCAACCTCATGGTGGGTTTCTCCGCAGCACTCGGCGCGTTTTGGGCCGACGTGATCGCGAGCGACTATCCGGTTACGGCAGTGGCGCTCTCGGAGTTCGGCCGTAACGCGAAGGAGAACGGCAGCGCCGGCACCGATCACGGTCGCGCCACGGCTATGTTTGCGCTTGGCCGCAGCATTGCCGGTGGGCGGGTGCTCACCAACGGCTGGCCCGGGCTGGCGACTGACCAGCTCGAGGACCGGCGCGATCTGCGAGTGACGATGGACTACCGCGACGTGCTGGCGGAGATCGTGTCAAAGCGCCTGGAGAACAACAACGTCGATTTCGTGTTTCCCGGCTTTACGCCCACCGTGCGTGGGGTGGTGCGGTAGGGGTGGTGCGGTAAGGCTCGTGATCAGCGCATGATGCACGCAGCATAAATGCAGAATGAGTTCAGCGTTTATGCATGCATGAACGCATCCATCAAGCGCATCCATGAACGCATCACAAGCGCAGCGTAGACGAAACATCAATGCACGATCACTTCACCCACCATGCCGGGATGCACGGTGCAGAAATACTCGAAGCTGCCGGCTGTGTTGAAGGTGCGCGACACGGTGGTGTCTTTGACGATGGGCACATCGGGCGGGGCGCCGGTCTGGCCGCCAAAGAGTGCGTTGTGGCCGTCGCCGTCCGGTGATTCGGTGATGCGGAAGTTCACGCGGCCGCCACGTGCAATGTCAGCCACCGGCGGGCTGAACACGTTGCCAGGCGTGAAGATGTCAATGGACATCGGGTATTCGTCGCCCGGATCTACGGGGTCGGAGCCGCTGCACGCGGTGAGCCCGACGAGTGCAGCCACCGCCACAAGTCCGGCGAAAGGGCGCGCATTTGTGAAAAACGAGCGACGGCGCGCGCAGGTAATAGCGCGAGACACACGTGATGTGCTACGAAACCGATTCACAGGATGTCCCGAATGAAGGAAGTCGACATGAGCTCCGAACAGTTGCGCCGCTGCCCACGCGTCAGCCTGAAGACGCGCGTCACCCGGCTCACGAAACGCTGGTTGGTGCGCGGCGTGTCAGTGAAGCTACTCGCCGCAGTAAGTCTGGCGAGCGCGGTGGCGTGCAGCGACTCCGGTCCGGCTGGTCCGGAGACGCCGGTGCCCGGGCCGAACGATTCCGTGGCGGGCGCGTTTACGCTTACCACGGTGAATACGATGGCGCTGCCGTACACGTTGTTCAACGACAGCGGATTCCAGCTGGAGATTGCAAGCAGTACGCTGGCAATGCAGACCGGCGGGCAGTTCGTGCTGGCGCTCGTCTCGCGCGAGACGGTGGGAGGGCAGGTGTCGCTGTTCGCGGATACGACGCGCGGCACGTATACGCAGAATGCGGGCACGATAAGGCTCACGGACACCGATGGAGTGACCGCGCCGGCCACGTGGGATGGAGAGCGGTTGGCGTTCCAGATGGATAGTGAGGATGGGCTGCTGGCGCTGGTGTACCGGAAGCAGCCGTAGACGGGAGTTCGCGGGTGGCTGACAGTTCCGCCCAGCGTGCTGGTCCATCTTGACCGACCGAGCAGCACCTAACCAAAATGTTCTCCTGACGCCAGCTTCTGCAGCGGGCGTTTCCATAAAATGCGAGCGCAGCGAGCTTCCATTTCCGCCGGCGTCGCTCCGTGTGCCATGCACCCGGGCAGCTCAGGTACGTCGGCCACGAAGACCATGTCCTCGGCGCTCCAATAGACGATCAGTTCGTACTTGTAGGCGTTCACTCGTCGCCCCCGCTCGATCGTGGTCAGCCCATAGCGCACCAGCACAGCGCGAGCCTGTCTGATTTGGCACACCTTCGCCTTGGCGCCGTCGCGCTGCAAGTTGAGCGGCTCCTCAACGCCTTTCCGTCGGAACACGTGGTGACTACCGCGCGTGCGCTTATGGAAGCCAAGGCGCCGCAATAGCGCGCAGATCGCCTCGAAGCTGACGTTCGCATCGGCACGACCTCCGAGGAGTTGCGCGAGCAGCCTGTCACGGCGTCCCGTGCCTGCCATTTACCCGAGGGGCGGACATCCGGCTACGAGGGGGAGCGCCTGCTCGGTAAGAACCACTCGCGCGGCGCGCGGCAGATTCTCGTCGAGCTTGAATCGCACGTCTATGCTGGAATCGGTACGATGTGATCGTGCGCTAACGCTGCGGCGAACGCGAGTGCTGCACGAATATGCGTGCGTGTCAAACTCGGATACTCCGCGAGAATGTTCTCTTCGCTCTCGCCGGCTGCGAGGTTGTCCAAAATTACGTACACTCGCGTTCCGCGCATACAAGGCTGTCCGCCTTGGCGTCCCGCATCAACAACAATATGTTCGCGCCAATCCATAGAAACCTGCGAAGGCTGATTCTGGATCCTGGAGCATACGATGTGCGTCAGGCGACGATGCGATCGTACTCGGCGTGCGATCCGATCCAAAACCACAGTAGGCCGTCCGGTGCGTCAACCGCGAGTGCTCGATAGTGAGCGCCCACGCGCACCGAGTAGAAGCGACGCACTCGCTTGAAGTGCAGCGACGGGTGACGTGAATCCTGCTTCAGGAGCTCGAACTGCTTGTCGGCCAGCGTGCGCACGGCGGCCGGAAGCGCGTCGTAACATGACCAGAAGCTGGGGGAAGCGTGATGCGTCAAAGCGGTCGGGAACGTCCGGCCGCATGGTCTGCGAGCGCTGCGTCAGCTGCGGCATCAAGCCGACCGCTCTGCGCATCCATTTCGAACTGTTCGTCCCAGCGCGCGGCATCATATTCGCTAAACCACGCGCGAAACGTGGCGAACTCCTGATCCGACAACTTCCGAACATCGCGCTCGATCTGCTCAACTTTGCTCATCAGTGCCTCCGTGGTGATTCGTCAAATCTACATAATCGACCGACGTTTCCCTAAGGTCACGCAATGCGGCAGGTCCCGATAAATGTGTGCTAGGCGAACGAAATGAGCCAGTTGCGATGGGGCACGGCGCATTCGAGCCCCTCAATCAAACCACCCCTGCACAAACCAGCTCCCCCCCTCCTGATACAACAACAAATCCCCCTCACCCTCCGCCACACACCGCCAGTAATCCCGCGCAAACGAATCAGCGCGCCACCAGTCACCGGTCAGTCGCTCAGGCCCGCTCGCGTGCGACACCGCCACACGACGCTGCTGCCACTCGAACGCACTCGGCACACCGTGCGCACATTCCACGGCCACAGGATCGGGCGTTTCAAGTAAACGCAGCGCGGCGACGTCGAGGGCGGGGGGGGGAGTCGTTTGGTGCTCATGCCGAGCCTGCTCCGCCAACGCCCACGCATCGGCACGCACCCACACACCGGCGCGATCATAGCGATGCGCATCGCTCGCTTGCGGATGCACCACCACATCGCCGCGCCCTTCCGGATCAAGCGCCGCCGACAAACGCGCTAACGCTGCTTCAACACTCGACGCGGCATCACGCCACGACGGTTCAAGCAAATCACCCTGATCGGCACTCAACGGTGCAGTGGCTGGGATGTGCACCGTTACACCGGTCACGGCAGCGGGCAATGTCCATCGCTCAAGCAATGCGCGACACTGCTCCACCAACGGCTCCACACGCGCCAGCGGACGTGCCGGACGCACTTCGCGTGTGATGCTGCGAGTGGCACGGTCCCAACCGTCTAGACGCTGCGCATCACCGCCCACTAGTGCTTCGAGATGTGCTTCGGTGTTGTGACGCGCAACATCAAGTTCGAGCGTGATCGCCACTGACGCCGCCGATCGTCCATCACGCACAAGATCGTGCACCAGCCGTTCAAGCGCCGCACGCACCAGAAAGCCCACCGGTGTTACCGTCTGCGCCGGCGTGGGCAACTCGGCGTGCACCGCGCGTGGTGCGTCAACACGCACCAACCCCGGACGACGTGGATCAATGCCGCGCGCCAGTCGCCAACTCGCGAGTCCACTCGCGCCCCATCGCGCTTCGACATCACCCGAATCGAGCGCCGCAAAAGCACCCAGCGTACGAATGCCCAGCGCACTGAGCGCGGTGCGCAGATCGGCGTCCATCGGAATCAAACCAAGCGGCGCACCTGCGAGATACTCGGCGCATCCACCCGGCGGCACAATGATGATGGGCGGACCTTTGGGCGGATTCCACGTGGCCGCGCGCGCCGACACACACGAATCGGCCAGCGCCACACGCGCCTGCGGATGCCAACGCTGCGCAATCGTGAGCAACGTCTCCAGCAGCGCCTGTTCGCCACCGGGCCGGTTGGCAAATCCGTTGGCGCCCACCCACCAGGTGCCCGCCGCACCCGCGGCCGGCGTGACCTGTGGACTGGCCACCAGAAACGACGCGGTGGTCTGTGTGATGGCGCGCGTGATCACATCGTGGTCCCACGGCCGCACATCGAGCGCCGAACAGCGCGCCCGCGCCTCGGGCAACCGCATGGCCGCCGTCACCCCCGCCCGCGCCGCGGCCGCGGATACGGCCTTGAGTCGCTGTCCGTCGCTCAGCGCGCGCGGAACGCTGTCCCAATGTTCAGCCGCCGGCGCCTTGGCGTCAGGCTGGGCCACGGCCTCCATGGCCAGCGCCAGCGTGAGCTGCACGGGCGGCGCGGGCGCCGAACGCCAGATCGCGCCGAGTGGGAAGCGCGGAATGCGAACGCAGGCGATGCGCCACGGGCCAGGGCTAGGGGTGGGGATGGCAACGGCGGGCGGAAACGGAGGCAGCTGGGCAGACATGGCAGTTCGGTTAAGGCACCGAATAAATACCGAAGTTCGCCGCTTAGTGCCAGTGTCCGTTGGAGCCGGTCTCGATCGACTTCCTGGTGCAGGTGACCAAAGGCGACCGCCCAATCCCGGGCGTAACTTTTGCCACCAAACACCCACAAGGAGCACTCATGGAATACATGATCATGTTCAATCAGCCGGCCGCTGAACTTGAACGTACGCCTGACGACGCCGAATCGGCGGGTTACTGGGAGTCGTGGCGTGCGTACATGAGCGACGTGTACGCAGCGGGCATTGTGCGCGCAGGAAACGCGCTGCAGCCACCGTATTCGGCCACCACGGTTCGCGTTCGTGATGGCAAACGACAGGTACAGGACGGACCCTTCGCCGAGACCAAGGAGATGATCGGCGGCTATCTCATTATCAATGTGCCGTCGCTGGATGACGCGCTTGAATGGGCCGCGCGTGCTCCAAGTTCAGTCACGGGCAGCACTGAAATACGTCCGGTTGTGAGCCGCGGATAAGCATGCAGTTGCCTCATGCCGCCAACGCGCATGCAACGGCAGATCACCTGGCACGCGAAGCGTACGGGCGACTGCTGGCGTATCTGGCCGCGCGTTGGCGTGACGTTGCAGCGGCGGAAGACGCGTTGAGTGAGGCATTCGCCGCGGCGCTTGAGTCGTGGCCGCGTAACGGTGTGCCGAATAAGCCCGAAGCGTGGTTGCTCACGGTAGCCAGGCGCAAACTGAGCGATGCAGCACGAGGTGAAGCGGTGCGCGAGCGACACGATGTGCTGGCGCGGTTGCTCGAAGACGCCGAAGATGTGGTGCAAAGTGACACACCGATGGGCGATGAACGTCTGCGTCTTATGCTCGTGTGCGCACATCCCGCAATCGACGCAAGCGTGCGACCGGCGCTCATGTTGCAGCTTGTGCTCGGTGTCGAAGTGAAGCAGATGTCATCGGCGTTTTTGCTCTCGACAGAAGCGCTCACGAAACGGTTGGTGCGCGCGAAGGCCAAGATCAAACTCACCGGCATGCGCTTTGAGGAGCCTGATGAAGCAGATCTTGAACCGCGGTTGCACGCGGTGCTGGAGTCGGTGTATGCGGCGTACTTTATTGGTCGGGAGGGCGCGACGGTTGGCGAAGATGCTCATGACCAGCTGCGCAGTGAGGCGGTGTACCTGGCGCGTGTCATTGCGACGGCGCTGCCGGCCAATTCAGAAGTGCTTGGATTTCTCTCATTGCTGCTGTTCTGTGAATCGAGACGTGCCGCACAAGTGAATGCATCGGGCGAGTACGTGCCGCTTCTTGAGCAGGATGCAGCAGTGTGGGATCACTCACTTATGCGATCCGCGTATGAACTGCTGAGCGAAGCAGCCGCACTACGTACGCCCGGTCCGTATCAGCTTGAGGCGGCGATTCAGGGTGCGCACTGCTATCGGGCGCATTCGGGTGAGGTGCCCTGGCGGGAGATCGCTGAACTCTACGAGCAGCTGGTGCAGCGCGACGCGACGGTTGGAGCACTGGTTGGTCACGCAGTTGCCCGTGCGTACGCGTCAGGTGATGCGTTGCTTGGCGTGCAGCTGCTGCGTGAGATGGATCCTGAACTCACGCGCACGTACCAGCCGTATTGGGCGGCGATGGGGCACTTGCTTGGCCTGGCCCGCGATTATCAAAACGCGCGCCGCTGTTTGGAGCGTGCGATTGAGCTCACGTGTCAGCCGCAGGTGAAGCGGTATTTGCAGCGGGTGATCAGGACGATCCAGTAAGCGCAAAGAAGCTAATCCGCACCCATCGCCGTGATCGGAACGGACAACGCACCGACCGGCTCCCAACGCACGATCACCAGCTCCGCGTCGCGCAGCCAGGCATCATCGAGTTGCGCAGAGTTGGTGCCCTCGTACCGTGGCACAAGCAACCATTCAATCATGAGCGTCGCAGACGGCAAAAACATCAAATCTGGATTCTGATACTTTGTCGCCATGGTGGCGGTGCTGAGTTCTACTGCTTCGTTTCTCGACGCGTTCACCCACGCGAAGGCAAGCGAGGAGTTGTCAACCATAAGCTCACTGCGCAACTGCAAGTTTACGAGAGTTCCCGTTGGATACGACTCGTTGCAGCGCGAAGACATTTTTGCGCAAAGTAGCTCACTGCCGCCGTGCTCGACTATTCGCCACTGTTGGTTGAGCGCGCTATTGAATGTGCCATTTTCAATTTGCAGGCGGGCAACGATGGCGGGTTGACTGAATCGCACGACTCCGTCAACGGGATTCTTTCCCCTTTCCGGATTCTTTAGTTCGCCTGCTTGCACAGACCAAAAGTCAGGGAAAGCCGCTCTCCGTGCCGACACCGACGTACCGTCAGTTCGCAACCCGCCAAGCCAGCGTGTATCGGGAGCGAGCGGCAGTGATGGCGTGTACAGCGTTGAACTGAACCTGGTTCGCCCAGGTCCGCCGGACGTGACAACAGTTTTCGAAATATCTTTCAGCGCTTCAGTCTCAGCCGTGTGCGATGTAAAGATCCAATCGGCACGCAGGTTCTCTGGTGCGCCTTCCATATTTAAGCGCAGCGTAGTGTAGCCTGCGTTCAGTGAATCATTCCATCTCGGGTCATACTCGGCGAAGACGGTAACTTTCGCCAGACGATCTGCTGTTGCACTCTCGCGCAGAAGTACGAGTGACGGGTCTTCAGAGAGATAAACGATGGACGGTTGTCGTGATACGATAACGCTTGCAAAGAGGAGGGCGCTGCCCGTCACTACGCGGATCACTATTGTGCGCGAAACGCTGCGTTGGTGATACAGCCACCAACTGGTCAAAGCGGCCAGCATTGTCGCGAAGAGCACAACAAAAGGATGGAACAGAGCATGCGTGACTTCGTCCATCAACAGCAAAAACGCCAGTAGCACGCACGCGACGCTGATCAGGGGAAGCGTGAGCAAGATCAGCAACACCGTTCGAAGTTCACGTTTGATAGACGCGACGAGTGCAGCAGCAGCGATCGCGGCTGAAAGCGATGCCGCTCGTGCGTAGGTGAAGGGTCTGATCATTCCGTTCGGATCAGGCTGACCATTCACCGAGATCAGTAATGCTGTGACACCGCACACGAGCAACATCGCCAGCACGATCCACTTGGCTGCCCATACCGCAGAGCGCTCATGTGGCAAACCGCTCCAGTGCGCTGAGGGCGACGCTGGCGTGTGGCGGTGTATAAGCAGCGTGCTGCACAGCATTGCAGAGCCGTACAGAAGAAATATGCCAACCCCGCTGCTAGCGCCGACATCTACCACGCCGCGTGCTTGCAGCACACCATAGATCAGCACCGCAACGTACAACGAAGAAAACGGCCACAATGCGCGCATGTCGTTGCGCAGCACAAGCAGCACATCGCGCTGCCACCGCGTCATTGCGTACCTGCCATTGCCCGCTTTGGCATCTCAACAGGCAGCTCACCCACCACCACCCAGTCAATAACCACCAGCTCAGCCCCCCTTAGCCATTGCTCATCAATAGGCAGCGATGCTTTCTCGTTTGCCGATGTGACATAGGGGCCAGGAACCAGCAACCATTCATTGATCCATACACCCGAGGGGACGAACATCTGGTGTGATGAGTAGTCCCGCCGTTTGTCTATACGGCCGTTGGTGCGGATCGCTTCCCCTCGTTCTGTATTCACCAGCGCAAACGACAAGTCCGGCGCTGCACTATTGCTCTCGCGCAGTTGCAGTCGTATCACCGCCCCTTCGGGATACGTGGCACCGCACAGCTCAACAAGCTGTGGTTCATCGCAGAACAGCTGTCCGCCGCCGCGTTTGAAAATGCGGAACTGACGCGTGGCTGATTCGACGAGCGCTCCGTCAGCGAGCGGTAATCGCGCAACAACCGTAGGCCTGCTGAAGCGCACCGCTGCGCTCACCGAGAGCTGCTCGCCACCTTTTCTGGTCACCGCACTGCGAACATTCCACTCCGTTTGTTCAAGCGGACTTATTGAATCGTCGCTGCCTGATGCACCGAGCCACACCGGGGTGGGCTGAATCGGCAGCGGCGGCGTGTAGAGCGGCCTTCCTGTGCCGGAGCCGATATAGCTCATTGATAGTCTCGTTCGGACAACGCGCTTTGACGACGAGCTCCACTCTGCGCGAAGATCGCTTGGGGCTCCTTCCATGCGAAGCAGGAGTGCTCGCTCGTCCGGGCTGTTTAACACCGGATCAGACACTTCGTCGTCTATTGTGGTCACCGTGACGTTAGCTAGCTCCTCAAGCATCGGCATGATGCGCACGGTGGATGGATTGACGCGTGCCTCTCTGCTGTACGGATCCGATGCGCTCATTGCGCCCGCCATCAGTATTACGGCGCCCGACAGCACCCACACGGCTGACACTTCCGGAGCGCCGCGACGTCGGTACATCCGGAGCGTGAGAAGCATCGCGCCGGCGGTGCCTAACAAGAGCACGCCTGGACTATTGAGACCACCGAAGTTGAAGGCGATTGTTGCACCGATCGGCCCTGTAAATACTGACAGCAGAAATAGCACGGTGGCGGCCAAGGGGAGGCCCAGCAACAGCAGCAGCACAGTACGCAGCTTTCGGTTGAGTGCGCCTACGAGCGCCGCAGAAGCGATCACCGTGCACAGCGTCGTGATTTTCATCATGACGTACGCCGAAGCCCGTTCCTCGGACAAAGGCAGATCGCCGATCGCCAGCGTCGTAGCTGTCAAACCGCACCCGAGCAACGCCGCCAGCATGCTCCATTTGGCCGCCCACACTGCCGTTTCTTTCTGCGGCAGTGCGCTCCAGTGTGCTACCGGTGAGTTCGGCGCATGACGATGCAGAAGCAGTGCGGCGAATAGCATCGCACTTCCATAGAGCAACAGCGGGGCGGAGTTGAGCCCGTCTCTCACGGGTAGTTCACCGCGCGCTTGCAGTACACCATACACGAGCACACAAACGTGCAATGCAAAGAACGGCCACATCGCGCGAGCGTCATAACGCAGCACATGTACGACCTGACGGAGCCACGATGTCATGGTGCACCGCCATCGTGCCCCGTTCCAGGAACGTTGGCATCTACACTCTTCGCTTTTGCATCAATTACGCCGAGCAGTTTCCACTCAAAGACCACCAGCTTGGCGCCGCGCAGCCAGCTGTCAAACTCGCGCTCGTTTGCGAATCCGTGCAGCTGCCAGATGTCGCGCCTTTCCGACGTGCTCTCAGTCGCTACGGTCGTGGAATCATCAAGGAAAAGGTGCAGATCATCATGGGTCACAGGTCCTCCGACACGCGAGTATTGTATCTCACGGGCCTCCAGGGGAATTGCTTCGCGCAGCTGCTCGTGCAGCAGCACGTACGACAGCGGACGCCCGCGATACAAGTCAACGGGATTCCTCGGAACGCTCGTTGATTGCTCAACAGTTGCGAGCCGCTGTGGCGTGACATTCCCTGATGCGTCACCGGGCCCTCGATCCGTGTTTCGTACGATCACGCGGAAACCATCACGGGTGAAAGACGCACCTGTTTCAAGCGGTATGCTTGAAAGCAGGTGTGGTTCGCGAACGTGCACTCGTACGCTTGCCACTGGTATGCAGTTGGCAGGCAGTCTGCTGTCGGGAAGCCACTCACGTATCCACACGCTGTCCGGGGCGAACGCATGCCGAGGCTCCCTGCCGCGCCAGCGCAACGACGGGCCCGGTATTGGGAGCACGGGCGATTGTAGCGCACTGTAAGGAGCCGCAAGGCTGACAACCGGTTTGCATTCTCCAGTTCCCTCTAGCGCGATCACCGGAATCTGAATGCCGGCCTGCAGCTCAGGTGAAAGTCCTTGTACCCGCACACGCCAGGTGTAGCTGTCTTTCACTCCAGTAGGCGCTTCGTTTCGCCGCAACTCCGCCGAGACACGGATATCGCGCAACCGCTCGGGCCGGGAAGGGTCGCCCGCGGGGAAGTCGGCTACAGCTCCCCCCAGCTGCACCAGCACCAGCGCAAGCAGCGCGACCCAGCGTGTCCAGCTACGCAGTCGCGTGCGATACACCCGCCAGGTTGCGAACAGCACCAACAGCATCAGTGCCACGCTTACCATCTGAAAGGCGGATGTCGAGAGCTGACTTGAACGTGAGCCGATGTTGCCCAAAGCTATGAAAAGTGTGCGAGACAGTGAGTCAATAACGAACAACGCACCGGCAAACAGCAGCACAGCCCAAAGAATGAATCCGCGCAGATCGCGCAGCAGTGCAGCCAGTGACAGCGCCAGAACGAGCGTCAGAAAGACTCTTTTGGTGCCTTGCACTGCGTACGGAATCAGATCGCGCACCGGCACATCAAAAGACAGGTGCATGGCTGCAGTCGCGACGACCGCTATGAGCGGCATGAGCCCCAGAACAAACAGCAGCTTGGCACCGAATACGGCGTCGCGACTCAGTGCCAGGGTGGGCCACCACGCATGAGACTCAGTTGGGGCATCGTCAAGCACCACCATGGCCGAAAGCAGCGCGGCGGTCACCGGCAAGGTGAGGTACAGAAAGAACACCGTTGTTATGACACGTTCACCTGCTTCAAGGCTGACGTCTGGAATTGCCAGTCCCATGGTGGCCGCAAAGGCATGCACCACAAACACCACCAACATCCACCAGTGTCGCCGCACATCCTTGGCAAAGACATGCCACACCTGACGCAACCACGGCATGCTCTCGCTCATCACACCGCTCCGGCTCGAGTTGTCTGCGACTGCACAGTCGCAGTCTTCTCTAATGCACTCGCTGCTCCTCGCCCCGCATGCCCCTGCCGAGTAAGCGCCACAAACACATCACGCAACGATGCATCGTGCAGCTCCACCCGCTGCGCATCGGGAAACCACTCATCTGCGCGACGTCGCAGCAACTCTTCATCAGGCTCCGCCAGCAACACGCGCACCCTCGGCCCGGCGCTCTCAGACCACACCCAGTCCGCCGGCTTCACACGCGGCAACTCTGCTTCGCGCGATGAAGTGATCACCTCGAGCCAGCGATAGCGCGAACGCACCGATTCCATAGGCTCATGCAACTGCAACCGGCCGTTATGTAAAAAGCCCACCCAGTCGGCCAGCAACTCGAGTTCGGCGAGATCATGTGATGCAATCACCACCGTCCATCCTTCGCGTCCCGACATCTCCAGCACGCCGCGCACCAGATCGTCCTTTACCACCGCATCCATGCCGGTAAACGGCTCGTCCATGATCAGCAACTCGGGGCGTGGCGCCAGTGCACACAACATCGCGGCCTTCATATGCTCTCCGCGCGACAACGTACGAATGCGACGCGATGGATCGAGCTGAAAGCGGTCGCGCAATGCATTGGCCAGCGTGTTGTCCCACGTGGGATAGAGCGGCGCTACATACTTCTCGAGCTGTGCCAGCGTCATGGACGACGGCAACCGTACGCCCTCCGCGACGTAGCCCATGCGTGCACGATGCGCCGCGGTGAGCGCCGATGCGGACGTATTGAGCACGTTCACCTGTCCCGAGGTCTGCGGCAGCAATCCCATGAGAATCTGCAGCAACGTGGTTTTGCCCGACCCGTTGGGACCGAGCAGCGCGTACACCGAGCCCGCTTCGATGTCGAAGGACACATCGCGCAGCGCCACGTGCTTGCCGTATTCGTGCGTGAGATTGCGAACGTGAATCACGGACATCAGACGTGCTCCGGTGGGCGGTGGGATGCGGCCATGTCGGCGGGGGGGGGAGTCAGCGCGAGCCAGTGCGCGTGCACTGCGTCGGTGACATCGTGCAGACTGAGTCCAAGTCGGCGCGCGTCGACCAGCAACCGCTCGATCTCGTCGGCCAGCAGCCGTTCACGTTCCTCGGCGCTGGCCCGCCAATCAGCCGACACAACTGTGCCAACCCCCGGCATGACCTCGATCAACCCGATGCGCACCAGTTCGGCCACCACCTTGTGGGCCGTGTTGGGGTTGATCTTGAGCTCTTGGCTCAGCTCCCGCACCGACGGGAACGGCAGCCCCGCCCGCATTTCGCCCGATACAACCGCACGGGTGGCGGCGTAGACGATCTGGCGGAACGGCGAATCGCCGGTGCTGAGAGAAACCCTGAACGGCAGCATGTGGTGTACTATGTGTACTAGTACACCTGCCGTCAAGCGTTGGTCAAAATGCTTCCTGTTTTGTTTCGCGGATTCCGGCTTCGCAGGCGAGTTCAGCGGCACAAAGTGAGGCAGACGCGACAGGCGCCCACCTCATCATGTGGCAGCCAGAGCACTTTCAGTTGCGCTCGACCGCGTTTGCACCGAGACCAAGCTCCCTCAGCGTCACCTCGCGGTAAACAGATCCATCGGGGCGAGTCGCTCTGACCTCCACGCGGACTACGCCAGGTTGGGATGGATCACGACCGAGTGCCCTGAGCAGAACGCCAAGGGGCTGCCCAGTCCATCGGTGAGTAGAGAACTGCATCATGCGATCCTGCATTCGCCCGAGTCGTCCGCCGAAGCTTTCAGACTGCCGCTCTACCTGACGCACGAAAAATGGATCGCTTCCGGGCGCCCAAGCGAGAGGTTGCCACGGACCGTCGTCAAGCCGGAGTTCCACATGCGTTCCAGCTCCGGCGTTGAAGACGTTGACCGAGATCGCTTCCCGCTCGAGAGCTTCCACGAATGCCCCCGCCTCAGGAGCCGACAGACGCAGTTGTTTGTCTCTCTCCGGTCCCTGAGCCACAAGTCGTTCCCGGTAGCTGCCGCCCTGAAACTCGAACAGATGATAGCCGTGCGGACCGCCGTCGCGTTGCGTCGCCATGGGAATGCCGTCGCTCGCGATCGGTCCGGTCCACCAGCCACCGGAGGCCGCGGTCACATTCACATGCTGGGTTCCTTCAGCGCCGTACCAGCCGTCGGTGCGCTTCAGAATCTGATGTTCGGTCGTGTGCGTGTGTCCTGCGAGAAACAGCACGTTGGGCCGTTGTTCGAGCAACTTGTACAACTCAGCGACGTCGTCTGTCATGATACCTGGATTGTCGCTGCCGAAAAAACTGAAAGGGACGTGCGCCATGAAGACGAGTCGATCTCTCGGAGGAATGTGAGACAACGTCTCTTCAAGCCACTCCAGCTGCTCAGCACCCAAATGGCCGCGGAACTTCCCGCGCTCGTCGTAACTCTTGCCCTCATAAAACACGTTATTCAGCGCGATGAAAACAACGTCGTCCATTCGTACACTGTACCAGCTTGGCCCGAACCAGCGCACAAATGTTTCGGTGGCGTACCTGCGCTCTGGTGCATCAAAGTTCAGATCGTGGTTTCCAACAACGTGAAAGGTAGGAATTCCCGTTTTCGCGTTCAGTCGGATGTACCGGGGAAACAACGCCAGATTGTCGTTCATGATGTCGCCAAGAACAAACGCTACATCAACCTCTTTTTCTGCCGATAGCGGCGCCAGAATCCGGTCTCGACTCCAACTCAGTTCGCTATCATTTGCAGTTTGCGGGTCGGCGAGCATCGCTGCACGGACGAGCCCATTCGAGCTCGCCGGAGCGAGCTCCAACGGAAACTCAATCACTTCCGGCAATTGGCCTGTGGGCGCAACCCCTTCAAAGCGGAGCCGCGGCGATCCCGTCGGCCTGTGCACATGGTAGAACTGCGGAAGATTCAGCGAATCCACCGGCACCCGGTACCCGCGGGGAGCAGTCACGAAGGTCACCATTTCCGGATACGCCGGGAGCGCCCACCGACCGCTGCCGTCGGTAACGGTAACCTCACGTTGATTGCTGACCAGCGCTCCCGCGACGGGAGGGTCGTCCAGGTCTCGCACGCCGTTGGATGACAAATCGAGATAGACGATGCCGCGAATGGAATCACTGGCCAGCGCGACGGTTTCGCGTGCGCCGGTGGAAAGGTCCACCTCTTGAGCGGCTGTTGCCCCGGAGGTGGAGATTGCGAGCAGAAAAAGGGCGAAGGTTCCGGCCGCGCGCTTCATCGCGCGTCCCACCATTTGCGGGCGAGCAGATTGTCGTCGCCGCCGAGACGCCCGACGGCATCGCTCCACGAAGCGTTGTTCACCGCCTGTTCTGCCACCGGGTACTCAAAGCGGCGTGGGTATGACTGAATGACCGCGTCCGGGCCCGGTGCGATAGACGTCGGAAACCCTGTGCGCACCCAGTCGTGCCAACCCTGAAACTCAAAGTCAAAAAAGGAAATCCATTTTTGAGTGATGATGCGTTCCAGGCTGCCGTTGTACGCCACAGCAGGTCGCGTTGGATAGTCGTCGGGCATGGTGAGCCCGGTGAAGCTGAACGCGGCCGCTAAAGCGTCGCGGTAGAGCGCGGAGGGATCTCTGTCGATCCACCCTCTGTGAGCTGCCTCAGTCAACAGAAACAGCACTTCGTGATACGGAAGAAACTTCGCCGGACGGGTGGGCTGGAAGAACAGCGCCGGGTTGAAGTTGCTGGCCGGAAAGTCACGCGAACTGGCGTCGTTGAGTCCGGGAGGCATGGCTCGGATTTCAAGCGGAGTTCCGAACGGAATGGCCCAATGCGCCAGCCTCGGGTCTTCAGTTTGCACCAGAGCATCAAACAGACGGGTGCTCAGCACCATCACATTAAAGCCAATCTGGGCACCCGCTCCCGACCAGGGATGGGCATTCGGTGGTCCGCTCAAATACTGCAATCGCATTTCGTCGGTGAGGGCACGCGGAATCGGGAAGCGCGCCGGGTCTTGAAAAATGCGCTGGAATCCCGCGCGTGATCCCGACGGATCAACCTCGGAGGTGCGCATGTACATGCGAAGTCGAAGCGCGTTTGCAAAGCGGCGCCATTTGTCGTAGTTGGAACTGTTGATGATGTCACCACGGACCGGAGAGACCCCCGCTGCGATCTGATCGTTGGCACGCTCCAGCAGCAAATGAATGGCGGCGTACACATCTTCCTGCCGATCGTACGCCGGCGTGAAGTTTGCGTCGAGTCGCGCTCTCGTCGCTTCACTGAACGGAATATCCCCGTAGAGATCAGTGAGCATGAGCCCGGCCCAACCCTTGATGATGTCCGCGATGGCACCGTAGCCTGGGTGACCGAGTTCCGACATGATTTCTGCGTCCCGGATAAGCGTGTAGAGACCATTCCACACACCGGGATTTGATCCCCACTGCAGAAGCTCGAATGCAGTAAATCGGTCTTTGGCCGAATATTGACCAGTGAGATTACCGATTTCCCACGACTGCTGGCTGATCAAGTCACCCGCGCTCTTGGTTACGCGGGTCATGAGCAACGCGGGATCGTCGATGCGCTCGGGCTGATTGGGGTTGATGTTGATGTCCACTAGCCCTTCTGAGCATCCGAGCACGGAGCTTAGCGAAGCCGTGAGCAGGGCCATTCGTGTCAACCGCGAGACGCGGTGGGCGCTTCCACGGGTCCATCCAGCGCCCGTGCGGCGCATATTCGATTGTGTCTGTCGCATGAAATATCTCAGCAGCTCGGAATCAGAAGTCAATTGAGAAGTTGAGGCCAACGCTGCGCGTTGACGGCAGAGCGAAATCTTCGTATCCGGGGAGAATCTTGGACTTGAATGAGAGCACTTCCGGATCGAAGTGCGGGTTATCTGTCCACAAAAACAGATCGCGGCCTACCAGCGAAACGCGGGCGCTTTGAAATCCTGTCGGCCGCAGCAAGCGGGCAGGAATCCGGTAGGAAATCGCCAGCTCCCGGAGCTTGACGAATCCAGCGTCGTAGACTTGCTGTTCGGTGGCCGCGCGATCGTACAGTGTGCTCCAGTGAATGAAGGCGTTCGTGCGCACGTCGTTAGGCGCGTAGCCAGTCAGGTTGCCATTGGCATCGAACACTTCCTTGACACCCTTTCCGATAATTCCATCCTCTCGTCCCTCGAGCGTTTCCTCGAGCAGGCCATGCTGCGTCAGGATTGCGCGGGAAAAACTGACGAACTGGCCTCCCGCCCGAATGTCGAACAAGGGGCGGATGGAAAGCGCACCGACTCTGAACTCCGAGGAGACGCCGGCCGTCCAGTCCGGGTTGTAGTTGCCGATAGGACGGATAGTGTTATCCGGAACCGCACGGCCGTTCCGCCACACCACTTCTCCCTCGTGGCGCAGAAGTCCGCGGCCATACATGGTTCCCATACGCTCACCTTCGCGCACAATCAGATCAGGGGTGGGATTGGTGGTTGCTGTGTTCACCTGAATGGTGTAGCTCTCCACACCCTCTGGCAGCGACGAGACGTAGCTCCGGTCGCGCGCAGCAGAAACGCCCAAGGACCATCCAAACGAAGACCGATCAATCAGACGAACGTCGGCGACAACTTCCAACCCGCGGGAGTCGATTGCTCCGGCGTTGATCACCCGCTGGCCATAGCCGGATGCACGCGACACCTCGACGGCGAGGATCTGATTCCGCGATCGGGCGTTGTATAACGTCATGTCCAGGCTGACCCGCCCGCTGAACAGGCCAATGTCGGCACCCACCTCGTACGAGGTGACAATCTCGGGTTTGAGCTCAGCGTTGTTGAGTGTTGCCGACTGCGTCGCTTGCGGGTTCGTTCCGAAAGGCTGACCAAACGAAAACGTGTTGCGCAGGCGGTAGGGATCGGTATCGGTGCCCACCTGCGCGGCGCTGAGTCGCAGCTTGGCAAAGCTCAGCACACCGTCCTCCGGCAGGTTAAAGAGCTCACTCGCCACCACGCTGAGCGACGCGGACGGGTAGAAGTAGCTCAGGTTGTTTGCCGGAAGTGCGCTTGACCAGTCGTTCCGTCCCGTCACTTCGAGGAACGCGACGTTTCGCCAACCGAGCTGCGCCCGTCCGAACAGGCTTCGCAACTCGCGCTCACTGCGATCGTTGTTGCTGATGATCGGGACTGCTGCGTTTGAAAAATTATACAGATTCGGAATCACCAGCTCGTCGGCACGAACACGATTGAAGCGATTTGACTGACGTAGCAGATTCGCTCCCGAGAACAGGTCGAGCCCGAAGTCTTCGCTTATCGCGCCGCTCCAACGCAGCTCGGCGGCCACGTTGACTTCCCGGGCTTGCAGCATGTCTTCGCGGAACTGCCCGCGGGGACGGGCACGCTGGCTGAAGGCCCGTTCAAAGGTGAGCTGTTCTGACAGATTTTCAACAGACGCCAGCAACGTCGCTTCCACGCCGCGGCCCAGGCTGATATCCGTGCCGAGCGAACCGAGCAAACGATCGCGGTCCATCGCGTTGGTGTTTTCGTAGCTGATGAAGTACGGATTATCGATTCCCGTTAGCGGGGTGAACTGTTCGAATCCTTCCCGGTCAGCAGCCCAGTAGTTGCGTAGCTGCCGAACGTCGAGATCAGGGCTCACCCAACCGAAGTAGTACATCGGCGTCTCAGACCCGTAAGTCGCGATCACGCGGTTCGGGGATCCCGTGTTCACGTATGACGCGTTGGCGCGAACTGAGACGCGGTCGGACAGCACCACCCGGGAGTTCAGTGCAACAGTGCGGCGGTTAAGGCCGGTATTGGGAACGATATCCCGGTTGCGAAAGTCGGTGAACGAAAGTCGGAAGTTGCCTAGATCGTTCGCACCGCTGACAGACAAACTGTTTGAAACGGTCTGACCTGTCTCAAAGAAATTTCGCGCGTTGTTGTATCCGGTGAGCCGCTCGGGAGTAACCGCTCCTCGAAGACCCAGATTGATTTCGCCGCCCGGACCGAACACATCTCCGCCACGTCGGCCATTTTCCGTCTGTGAACCTACCTGAGGAAACACGGCTCCATCGGCAATCCGGGGCCCCCAGCCGTGCAGGTGCAGAATGACACCGGTTGGCAAAGTCACTGGGTTGCCGGGAGCGAGACCGGCCCCGTATTCAGTCTGATAGCGAGGTAGACGGAGTACCGATTCGTTGGTTACAGACGACGTCGCGGTGAAGCCCAATCCATTGCGCTTGGTGCCCCGCTTGGTTTGAATGAGAATGACACCGTTGGCGGCCCGAGAACCGTAGAGCGCTGCAGCGTTTGGCCCCTTCAGCACAGTGACGTTTTCAATGTCTGCCGGATTCAGGTCCGCAGCACCGTTTCCAAAATCCACAGCAAAGTTTCCACCACCTTCGCCTCGGCGGTCCGTTCCACTTCTGAGTGGAACACCGTCAACGACGAACAGCGGTTCGGAGCTGCCGGCGAGAGAGCGCTCGCCACGGATGATGACTCGGGCCGTGGAGTTGGCACCACTAGATCCCGATGTGATCTGTACTCCGGCCAACTTGCCCGACAACATGTTGGTAAAGTTTGGCGCAATCGCTTCGCTAATGTCCTTCTCTCCCAAGCTCTGAACAGCGTAGCCTAGCGAGCGCTGTTCCCGCTCCACGCCGAGCGCGGTGACCACCACTCCGTCAAGAGTGAGCGGCACGGAGAGTAGCTGGATTTCGACACGGGTCGTATCACCTGCCGTAAGCACAACCTGCTGCTCGGAGGGACGATAACCCAGCGATGCGACGGTGAGTGTGTAGCGTCCGGGTGCAACACCATCGAAGCGGAATACGCCGTTGGGTGCGGCGATGGCGCGCACGCTGAGTTCGCGGATTGTCGCCGCGGCCCCTACGAGTGCCCGGCCATCTTCAGCGGACCTGACGCGTCCTTCAAGGATTGCGTTTGACTGCGCCTGCAATATCCCTGAGGAAAACGCAAGCAGAAGAAACGGAGCAGCTATTGCGCGGCCAAAGCTGCGACTACGCAGCAAAGCTCTGGAAGGCATCAGATTCTGGGAGGATGTAATGATCAGAGAGGTGCATGGCGGACGAGCCAAGCCTACCAGCACCCGCTGCACATTCTCCCAATCATTCGGTATCGCCGCGGTCACCTATCAGTCACGACCGAGCTTCGTCACCCTGTCGTCACCTTTGTGTTTCGTCGGTGTCGCGTTTGTCTCCCAGTCCTGCGTGAAGAGCGCCCTGCTCCGAAGCTCCGCGTCACATCTCCGCTTTCTTCTCGTGCCGCGTACCCAACCACGCACCCACTCCCGCCCACGCCAGCGCGGCACCGGCTCCCATGAGCGCAATCGTGGCGCCCGTGGCGCCGCTGTCGCGCACCGCGTTCTGGAACTGCGCCACCAGCGCGTCGGCACCGCGATACACCGGCACGTCAATGAGATTCTTGGCCTTGTACTTGGACTCGGTGTCGAGCTTGCTGAACAGCATCTCACGACCCGGACGGATGAACGCGTACTCGCCCCAGCGACGCACCACCAACACCACGGCCAGCACGGCAAACGTGCCGCTGGCCGCAATCGCGAAAAAGCCCACGGTGATGATCAGCGGCACCGCGACCAGCAAGGCCGTGACACCCAGTCGTGCCGCAATGCGACCGGTCAGGAAAAACTGCGAAAGAATGGTGAGCGTCTGCACCACGTAGTCGATGCGCGCAAACACCTGCGTGCGTTGGTCGCGGTCTTCAAAGGTGCGCGCAACAATCTCAAGCTGTTCGAAATACAGCAACGTGTTGGCAGTAGACAGCAGCACTACAAACACGGCAATCATGATCAGGTACGGTGATTTGAGCACGATCCCGAATCCGGCAAACGGATTGCCGCCGATGGGCCGATCACTCGTGACACCGGCATTGCCCGGCGCGGTCCACACATTGATGAGAATGCGCTGACAAATCACCGCCCCCACAAACATTGCCGAGCCAATGAACAGCACACCGCTCGTGCCCACACGTTGCACACTGAGGTCAGTAATGAGCGGGCCTACAAGCGCACCAAATGTGCCGCCGGCCGCAATCACGCCAAACAGACGCTTGGTTTGCTGACTGTTGAACAGCTCAAGCAAAAAGCTCCAGAATACCGACACCAGCATGAGATTGAGCACGCTGATGCCAACGTAGAACGTGGACCCGAGCGTCTCGTTTTCCGGAGTGCGCGCAAACAATACGCCAAACACCGCGAATGCCACGGCCACAAAAATGTAGATCGCCGGCAACAAGACGGATCGCTTGATCTGCCCCACGAGCCATCCGTACAGCGGCACAATGACAATCGCGCCGATCGATGTCAGAATCCACAAATCACTTACACGATCTGAGCCGAGCACACTGCCGATCGTTTCGCGCACCGGTCGCACGGCGAAGTATCCGCCAAGCACAAAGAAAAACAGTCCGAACGCCGCCATCACGGCGGGCGCTTCACTGGGTTCGACTTTGGCGTATTTGCCGAGCAGACGGGCGAACAGCGATGGCTGGGGCGTTGTTTGCACGGAGTAGTGGCGGGAGGAGCGCGTGGGGAGAGCGGCGAAGGGCGTGCGGCGGAAGCATGCCGATTGACACGCGATCAATCAACCGCACGCAGGCTTAACGCGCACCCTGCTGCTATCGCTCAGTGAGTCGCCTCCGCCAACGGCGGCGGAGTCCCCGCCCGCCGTGTGCCCCACGGTCGGCGTGACTGCCTGGCCGCTCCGCGACGGTCGGCGCCCGTCATGGTATTGGGCAGCCGCACGGTAATGCCCACCACGCGCGGCATCACGGCCCGCGCCGGTGCTGCTCCTTTATCAATCACCACGGTGCGGGTATTCATGGACGGCGGCGACCGACGTGACGAGCGACGCACACTTGCACCTGACTCGGGCGTCACCAGCCGCAGCCGTATGCCGGCCCCGCCAGCTGTCGCCGCGTGCCCGGTGCCCACCACCAGCAATGCTGCATCACGGTCGCGCGCCAGCTGACTGAGCCGGAAGGTGAGCGGCCGAGGCAGCACCGGCGCCCCGTCAAGCACCACGAGGCCGAACACCCCGCTGCGCAGCAACCGGTCGGCACACCACGTGGCCCGCCCCGGATCGCGCGGACGGATCACCACCAGACGCGATCCCAGCGACGCCCAGGCCTGCGGCGCGAGCGTGCGGGTGGCGTCCACAATGGCCACCCAGCCGCCCGACTGCAGCACCTGCGCCACCACACGACGGGCCAGGGTAGTGCGGCCGCTGGCACGCTCGCCTACCAGCTCGGTGAGGCGGCCACGGGGAATGCCGCCGCCCAGCGCGGCGTCGAGTGAGGGAATGCCGGTAGACCAGGCAGGGCCGGCCGGTGGCGGCGTGGGAACGAGGGCCTCAAGACTGGCCCGGATGGCGGCGACCGTGGAGTTCATATACCGAATATACGCCGAAGTCTGACAGTCGGGTCCCACCGTTGGGGGGCGCACCCGGGGGGCTGCCGTCGCCGGTCCGTACCCCCGCCGACTGGCGCCCATTCGCCGGAGAGGCTAGCCTAGAACCATGCACTCCCTCTCTGATATCGAAATCCAGCGCTCGCTGGGCACCCTGCCGGGGTGGGCGCGCAAGGGCAACACGCTTACGCGCACCTATCAGTTCGATGCGTTCCCCGCAGGCATCGACTTTCTGCGCAAGGTGGCCGATATCGCCGAGTCGCAGCAGCACCACCCGGATGTCGATGTGCGCTACACCAAGCTCACCTTCAATCTGAGCACGCACGACGCGGGCGGCATTACCGAGAAAGACTTCGCGCTCGCGCGCGCCGTGGATGCCCTGTACGAATCAGACGTCAGCCCGCACGCTTAAGCGTCACGCTGCCGTTCACCGTGCTGGCCTTGAGCTCTCGGCCGCCTGATCCAATCGTACCGCGCAGCCGCTTGCGACTGATCGATCCCTGCACCGTGACAGGGAAATCGGTATTCACGCTGCCATTCACAGTAGAGATATCGAGGTCGGCGTTGCTGTTGGCCGGCAGCTCAAGCGTGATCGCGCCATTCACCGTGCTGTAGCGCAGATCTTCGCCACCCAGCGAACTCATCGCAGCAGCAATGGAGCCGTTCACGGTTTGCGCATGCACCGGTCCGCCCGTGCTGCGCGCATCAATGCTGCCGTTCACTGTCTTGACTTCCACCATACCGGAAACGTCGTCAATGTCCACGCCGCCGTTCACGGTTTGCATGTTCACATGCACGCCATCGGGCACGCGCACGGTAAACTGCACTGACACATCGTTGTCGCGTCCGTTGCGGATGGACGAGTTGCCACGAATGCCGTCGTCGGTGCACTCGGCGTCGTTCCACAATGCGCACACCATGATGCCGCCATCACGTGCGGCTACCTGCACAATGCGCACGTTGGCGGGGTCACCACGCCGCCAGCGCTTGTCGGCGCTCACTTCAACCCGGCCCGACGTGCTGCGTTCAACCGAGATGGCGCCGTTGATATTGCGCACGTGTACGGTGCGACCGGCGTCGAGCTGACCGGTGTACGAAAACGCGTTGCGTTCAACTTCCTGCGCCTGAGCAGCACGAGGTGCAACAACGAGCAATGCTGACACGGACAACGCAACGGCGGCACCTGTTGCCCGGCGCCAGCGACGGGATGCAAACCTGGGATATGACATGTGTCTGATGGTTTGAGGATGAAAAATCAACTCAGCGACGACGGCTACCGGTGTCCGCACTTCCCACCACGATGTTGCCGCTGAACGTGGAGACACTCACGAGCGGGCCACCAGCCGCACCCAGCTGAAAACGCCGCGCCCGCGAGTTGCCGGCGTCGGAGAACGAGAGCGACAAGGAGGAAAGGCTCTCAGCCACACCGCTGAGCACCGACTCTACAAGCTGCGAAACACTGCGCTCCAGATTGCGCTCCCACGATGCGCTGTCCCGGCTGTTGCGCGAGGTGTCGCTGCGACGCATGGAATCCTGCAGAACGCGGCGCACGGAATCACGTAGCCGGCTGCGTTCGCGATCACGCTCGCGCTGCTCTGCCGCAGTTGTATCACGCTGTGCGGCACCGGGGGAGGGCAGCAGTATGAGTGGCAGGTCGGTGGTGCTGACTTCCCCGCTGAAGCTCTGCACGTCGAGCAGTGCGCGCGCGTTGGCTGGCACCTGCAGTCGCACTTCGCCGGAATGCGAGTTGAACTCATAGCGACCCGAATCATCGAAACCGCTCGTCCACCGCACATCACCGCTTACAACCTGAATCTGTACTCGGCGCGAGGTGACGTCGCGCAACGTGATGTCAGAAGACGTGCCCGCCACGTCGACATCACCGGTGACATTCTCGAGCACGATGTCGCCACTGGTGGTGGAGATCCGCACGCCATCGCTGATGGTGCGTGCGATGATGTCACCGGCTACGGTCGCCACACGCAACTGTCGCGCATTGGTGACCGCGATGTCACCGGAGGTGCTGCGTACTTCAACATCGGCGTCTGTACCAGCCACCGAGATATCACCGCTGTGTGATCGAATCAACACCACGGTACCGCGCGGCAGTTCAACCGACAAATCAACATCGCCGCGCAAACGATCACGGGAGCCATCAATCCGGAATGCACGACCGCTGCCCGAGACCAGAGATCGCGCCTCACCCCCGTCGCTGCGCACTGCGAGTCGGCCGTCTGCGCCTGTTCGAACCCTGATGTCTCCCCCACGCGACGAGATTTCCACAGTGGCTGACGCATCGATGGAGAGGGTTGTATCACTGCGCGACTGCGCAGATACCGACCAGGGCGCAGCGAGAAGAGCTGCTGCGAGCCCAACGGTGAACGGAACGTATTTCACTGAGCGATTCATAAAAGGAGTGAACTAGAGAAACGCCAGACGGCGCAGTAGATCGACTTTGCGTTCATACGCGCGGTCAAGTTGCTCAAGCAGAAAGCCGCTGTTGGGATCACTCTCCAACGCTGCTCTGCTTTCCAGAATGGCATTGTCAATGATGTCAAGATTGCGACGCACTACGCTCACCGTGCTGCTGTCGAGCATGTCGAGCTGTGATTCGGCAATTGTGCGCAGCTTGGCGATCTCACGTCCGTACAGTGTGTCCATCGTGATCATGCGTTCGCTGTCGGTTACACTGCCGGCTGTGGGCGCGCGATCGGCAACGAGTGTGATTCGCCCGCGGTCCGGGGCGTCGGTGCCTTCGCCAACGGAGTCGCCGGTCGGGCCGAGCGACGCGGCGGGAGCTGTGGCCATGGTCTGCGCAAACGCATCGGCCGCCTCAGTTCCTCCCCGCACCGTGTCACGGTTGAGCGCGAGTGCCGGCACTTCCACGGTCGCCGCTGTGTTGCGCGCCAGCGTCCACGTAGCGCCCGCGCTCGCGGTTACCAGCACCGCTGCGGCGGCGGCTAACGCTCGCCAGCTCACAGTGCGCGACTGCCGCGTGGACGCCTCACCCGTTGGCAGCCGGAGCACGGCAGGGTCCAGGCGCGCTTCAATGTCCGGCCACAAGTCACGTGATGGCGCGATCGGCGGCAGTACACCCGCGGCATGCACAATGCGATCGAGGTCGGCAACCATCGCGCGGCAGGGCGCACAACCGGACAGGTGCCGCTCCGAGAGTGCGCGCTCACGTTCGGTAAGCCCGCCCTCAAGAAACTCCCCGAGCGTGCTCTCGAATGTGTCGCATGTCATGCGTGGTGTCTGACCCGACTCACTCATTTGGAAAGTGCCTCGCGCAGCAGCATGCGGGCGCGATGAAGCTGCGCTTTGCTGCCGCCAGATGAAATGCCAAGAAACGAACCAATCTCGTCGTGCGTGTAACCTTCTACATCGTGCAGCACGAAGATGCGTCGCGCGCCCTCGGGGAGTTCTGCAATGGCCGATTCCAGATCAACACGATCGGCCACCGTCACCGGCCGTGCCGGTGCATTGTCGAGGGCCTGCTCGTCATCGACCGTGCGCCTCTTGTGTACGCCACTCTTCTGGCGATGCGACAGCACAACGTTCACGGCCACCCGATGCAACCACGTGCCGAACGCAGAGTCTCCCCGAAACAACGTCAGCTTCTGCCACGCCCGCACAAACACATCCTGTACCAACTCTTCCGCCACCGCGCGTTCACCGGTCATTCGCAAACAGAGCGCGAAAATGCGCTCACAGTATTTGCGGTACAGCCGCTCGAATGCGCGCCGATCACCAGACACTGAGGCGGCAATATCTGCGGCGTCGGTGTCCGGCCCATCCGACGTTGCTGCGATCGCCGAGACACCGGCGCCAAACGCCGATACTCTATGCGGTCGAGAAAAGTCAGGAATGGATCCGGTCACTGTCAGCGTGTGCATGGCCCCCGTGTTGGTGATGCCCCGTTTGACGGAGCGAGGGCGGAAAGGGTTTGAATCCGAAGCCAGCAGCCTGGCTGGTCGGTGGTGGACGCTGTATCAGCAAACCCTACGGCGGGCCGGTGCGCGGGGATTCTGCGAGCTGTGCAGTAGTTCAGATTTGAGGCATGGACAACATGACTCATGGCCTGGCCGGCCTGCTGATGGCCGATCTGGCGTTGCGCGCCTACGAGTCGCGCGAGCGGATGCCCGCCGCCACCGGCCTGCGCAGAACCGCTGTTGCACTGGGCATTAGCGCCGCGGAGTTTCCGGACGCAGACCTCTTGTACTCGGGTGGCGTGCTGGGCATCGGCAAGCTCGGCTATCTGTTGCACCACCGTGGACATACGCACACGGTGCTGTTTGCGGTGGTTATCGCGCTGGCGTTGTGGGCGCTGGTGCTGCTGATCCGTAAGGAGGCCCGGAAACCGGCTGAGCGCGGCCTGTTGCTCGCGCTGGCATTAGCCGGCACGCTGTCGCACATACTGCTCGACTTTACCAACAGCTACGGCGTGCATCCGTTCTGGCCGCTGGACAACCGATGGTTTTATGGGGACGCGATTTTCATTGTGGAGCCCTGGTTGTGGATTGTGGCCATTCCACCGTTGCTGTTTGGAAAACGCAGTGCGTTCGGGCGGATTGTGTTATCGCTCGCGCTGGCGGGCATTCTGGCGGCGGCGTGGTATGTAGAGCAAGTGGGCACCGATGTGGCGCTGGTCCTCACCATTGGTGCAGCACTCTGGACAGTGATGATGTGGCGTCTGCAAACCGCTCAGCGATTGTCGATGGCTGTTGGTGCCTGGCTACTGGTCGAAACTTTCGGATTCGTATCGTCATCGACAACGCGCGCGCACCTCGTACGGGCCACAACCGATGCCCGATTCATAGACGCCGTGATCAACTCGGCGCCGGGCAATGCCCTCTGTCAGAATGTGCTGGTGATTGAACTCAACGGCGACAAGTATGATGTGACGTCGGGAGTAGTGGCTCCGTGGCCGACGGTCCGGTCGGCCATGTCATGTGCAGGTGGTGAAGCGGAGATTGCGCAATCGCGCCTGCCGCAGCGCGGATTGGGCGATGGATTGCAGCCTTCACCGCGTGTGTCCAACGACACAATCGTCTGGTTGCGCAGATGGCGTGGTGCACGTTCTGAACTGCAGCAGCTGGCGGCGACGCGCTGTGAAGTGGCGGCGGCGCTGGAGTTCATGCGCGCTCCGGTGTGGGAGCTCTCGGAAAACGGCGCGGTGAGGCTCTCCGACCTGCGCTACGGATTTGGTGGCAACGGCTTTGCCGACATGAGCTTCGATTCCGCGTCAAACACATGTCCACCGTATGTACCGGGATGGATTCCACCACGGGCCGATGTGATTGATGGAGACTAGCCAGTCGGGCAGCGCGCGCATGATCTGATTGATGGCCACTAGTCGGGCAGCGCGAGCATGATGACCTCAGGCGCCGACGTCGCACCCGGATTTGCTGCTGAAGGGCTCACTCCTTCGCTGCCATCTGTATTCCGGCTCAGCTGTACCAGTAGCTTCAACCACTCGTCGGCCGGCGCTTTCGCTGGCGCGTTCTTGAGCAGCGCCTCCAGCTCGCGTTCATCACCCGCACCACGCAGCGTTTGCACGGAATGCGATGCGGCGGAGGCGAGCGGTCTCAGGCGAAGACGTTCTTGCAGCGTGGCGCCGGCCAGGATGTTGCGGATATGTCGCTGCGCGCGATGCACGGGTGATTGCAGCGTAGGCACAAGCGTGTGTCGCTCAGCACGCTCAACCTCACGACGCAGCGCCCGGTGTACGGCGGCGAGGTGTGCGCTTATGCGCGACCGGGTGTGCGCGTGCTCAGACGGGACATCCGACAGCGACTCGATGCGCTGCAGCACAGCTGTTGTTGGATGTTGCGCGTAGCAGCCTGTGACTCCCACGTGCTCACTCGCCTGGTCAATTGTTTGCACGAGCTTCGCCAGCCCTTTTCGCTGACGCAGCGCACGCGTTCGCGTTCCCACAAACCAACCCCCCATCAACTGCGATTGATGCGAGGCCAGCCAGCCGGCCCGGGCGTGGTGCAGCACCACAATGGTGGTGCTGTGGCCTGCATGCACCACGGGAACCACGCGGTCGGTGTCGCCGCAATCATCACGATTGCTTCGAGGATGGCTTTGGTCGTACGTGGGAGCGCTCAATGCCACCCAACGCCGAAATGTGCGCTCCAAGGCCGACGATCCACTCGGCAGTGCCATCAAGCGACGCGGCTGCCGCGGCGCGGCGTCAGATGCAAGTACCACCGATGCCGCACGCGCTTTAACACGCAGTCGCTCGGCAAGTCGCAGCAGGGCCGTTCCGCCACCCGGTGGTGAGACCGCGTACGCGTGCACCTCGCGAAATGCCGAACCAAGTCGCGCCACGCGACCCTCCCGCTGTGCAATCGCGGCCGGAGTCCAAGGCCAGTCCAGATGCACCACAACGCCCGCGTCCTGGAGATTCACTCCTTCGGCCAGCAAATCGGTAGTGAGCAGCAGATACACACGTTCATGCGCAGGTGGCGCACTCACGCCATGTGCCCGGGGTGCGACACGCTGCAGCAGCTCCCGGCGCGACAGCGGACCGCTGGCAATCCTACCGCCACGTGAGGTCAGCGTGGCCACACCCGCGTCCCATTGCAATACGCGGCCGATCGCGCGCACCGTGTCGGCGTACTGTGAGAACGCAATGATCGTTACACCGCCATGGGCACGTCTCACACGGCGGAGCGCGTTGCCTCGTGCTCGATCAATCACTGCACCGGTCGCGCGCAACAGATGCTCAAGGGATTCAAGTGCCGCACGATGACGCGTCAGTTGCGCCCGGGCATCGATCAGCGCAGCGGGCGTCACCTGCTCTGAACGCGAGACAAGCATGGACGTGAACCCCAGTTGTATCGTGTCTTCGGTAACAGTCCATGCGCGCAGCTCCGCGTGACTTGGCCATCGCCCTTCGGCCAGAATACCGTCGAGCGCCAGCGCGCGTGCACGACGACGCTGCACCGCTGCGAGACAGGCGGCACTGCTCGAGCACCACGCTCTCACGAGGCCCAGGTTCACCAGCGCCCCGGCTGCTGTACCATCACGAGTAGGTACGGGTGGCGGAAGTTGCGCGAGCGCCCGCGTGATCTCGGCGTTGTCTCCCACGGGAATGGTCGGATGCGCTACCACGCGCGGCCTGGGCGATGAGTGTTGCTCGTCGCGCCGAATCACGTATTGGTACAAGTGATCGAGCGGAAGTGACACCGCCGCCTGTCCGAGAAACAACGCCAGCATGTGTGCGAGGTCTGACGACCTGTTGTGAATCGGTGTTGCCGACAGGAGCAACACCTTGGCCCCCCGACAGATTTCAGCCACGCCCGCGTATCGTCGGGTGAACGGATTACGCAGATGGTGTGCCTCGTCAATGATCACCAGCTTCGGGGCGACTGCTGTGCGAGCACCTGATTCCTGATTGCCGGTGTTGGCAGTCGAGAACTTGTGCAATGACCGCACGTGTACGTTTGCTGCCGCGCGACGCGCGGTGTCGCGCCACATGGGAACCAGTGCCGCAGGCGCGATCACGCAGGTTGACGGATGTTCAAGGGAGAGCGTCAGCGCGACCAGGGTTTTACCAAGACCCACGGCATCGGCCAGCAGGGCGCCTCCGTGTGTGGCGAGCATGGGGCGCAATCGCTCCACTGCCTCGGACTGATGCGGCAGCAGCGTGTACTCGCCCAATCGCCGAGCATCGTGCGTCGCGGCAGCGGCCGACAGTCCCAGGCCAGCGCGACCAAGTGATGAGAGTGCGCGCGCCAATTCCTCGTGCATTACACCGACTGCCACGTGAGCAAGGGCTCGAGTTGCTGCACTGTGACACCGTACGCAGATGCTACCACGGCAAGGTGTTCTTCAGGAGACGGATAGTCTCCCGCTGCCCGCCTGCGTCCGAGTGGTGCCAGCATCACGCGCGCGCGCAGCCAGTTGTGCGGAACGGGCAATGAGCACACGGTCCACCCGAGGTACCGACGCCAACCTCCGCGGGCGGGTTCGGCGATTGCGTCCAGCCATGCGCCGGCAATCTGTGATGACAGCAGTGCATCAATCGCGTAGGCGTCATCGAGGTTGGCGGTGCGCAAGACATAACAGGTGTTGAGTGGAACAGTGGGATCACCGCTGTTGAGTACAACAGTGCGCAATGCCCGTCCAAAATCGGCCCACACCAGCCTGGGCGTTTCGGCGCGCGCGGCGTCGGTGCGGAACAGTGTCCACCACGGCAGTCTGTGGGTGGCGTCGCGTCGTCCTTCGAGTTTAGGCTTCCAGCGTTGCATCCAGCGAGCGGCGCGTGGCGGCAGAGCGGTGAGCGGGCGCCCCTCTCGATCATGGGTCCATACAATGCGCAACGCGTGATCGGCCGCACGCGTGGCCTCATTTCGGGCGGAGTTGCCGAGCGCCTGGCCAGTGAGGGCGGGACGCAGCAGGGTGCGTTCAATTGTACCGGTGCGCTCACCGGCGGAGACAGTTGCGAGATGATCGTCGTGTTCATGCGCCGCCACCAGAAACGCATCGTTGCATCCGCATTTCACGCCAAGTGTGGGTCGCCCGAGGCCGGCGTCGCCGAGTGCGGGGCCTGACTGGCGAAGCAGTTCAAACACTGTTCGTACCTCTGGCGGCAGCAGCAGCCACGGAGCGGCGGGCTCCCCACCGAGCGGCAGCAAGCTGGCCGGAAGGTTGAACGCATGCTCACGCGTGCCGCGCACAACGTGCACGCGTATCTGGTCACCGTTGGTCAGGTGATCCGTGGGCACGCCTGCATTGGCGTTGACGTTTGCGGTTGCATGCCATTTGTATTCACATGTGCATTCACATGTGCATGCATGCTCGCCTTGATCGGTGCATTCGCCAGCGCGTTTGCACGTTCATTTGTCTGAGCATGCGCCGGTGCATGTAACTGCAGCAGCGGCTGCGCTCGCAGTTGTGCCGTTGTCTGTCGCTGTGCCACGATCAGCGACGGATACGTGGCGGCGTCAAAGAGTGACGGGGCGTCGCTCCAATCCACCACCACGTGAAGGCGTGTCTCGCTGGCCAGCAACCGACGCACGCCGCCGCCGGCCAGCGCACGCCACAGCTTGGCCGGCACCAGGAGCGCTGCAACACCGCCATCGCGCAGAAGCCCGATACCGCGCTCAACAAAAGCCGCGGCGAGATCCGCTTGTGCAGCAAACCCGGTATTCGCACCTGCGCGCGCGGCCCCCACGCGCCATGAGGCATCGCGCATGCTGCGGAAGTCGCGACGCAGCGCGATGCGCTCCGCTACCGGCAGCTGGTGCGGTCGCACCCACGGCGGATTGCCGATCACCAGATCAAAGCCGCCGCCCGCTCCCACATCGGCAAGATGCGAGGCAAATCTGAAGGGCAGGGCGCCGCCCAACGCGAGCTTGCGTTCACGAGCCTGCAACTCGCGCAATCGAACACGCAACGCCTCGAGTCGCACACGATCGGCACGCGTGGGTTTGGTGCGTTCACCGAACAAGTCACGACTGCGCAGGTGGTTGAGCAACGCTGCCCGTGCGCTCCTGACGTGCTGTATGATGGCTGACAGTTCCGCACGCGCTCGACTGCGCTCCTCGCGATCAAGTGCCAGGGCCAGCGTGCGTTTGCGCACGCCAACCGCCTGTACGTATCGCCCGCGCAGCTGTTCAAGACGGCGTCCGGTGGCCGGTGTGAAGGTGAAGTCACCCCCGCTCAGCGAATCCCCCACACGTACATGGTGATCGAGGTTGGGCAGTGGTGGCACCAGCAGCGGGTCTGTCTCGTCGCAATCAATCACCACGGCCAGCCACAATCGCAGCTCGCACAGCCACACGGCTATGGGATTGCGGTCAACACCAAAGATTGACGAGCAGAGTACGGCGCGTCGCACCTCGTATGGGGAGCGGGGATCGCCCGCTTGGAGTCGCAAGCGTGTCAGACGTTCAAGCACGTGCACCAGGAAGGCACCCGATCCGCACGCGGGATCGAGCACACGCAACGATGCCAGCTGCTGCAGTGCACCCGTTGGAGAATCGCAGGCGGTGAGCGTTACAGCCAGCGCTTCGTCAACCACGCGTTCAACCAGTGCCGGCGGCGTGTAAAAGGTGCCGCTGCCGCGCCGCTCGGAAGGAACCATGAGCGATTCAAACGAACGACCAAGCATCTCTGGGTCTACCGCCGCTTCAGACCATGACGACACATCTTCCCGCGCGGTGAAGCGATATTTGTCGAGCAGTTCGCTCACCAGCGCGACAATGGAATGATCGGCAAACCTGACCGAAGCACGCTGGCGCTCGAGTGGCGTACGCGAAAAGAGTCCGCCGTTGAGAAACGGAACCCGGCCAAAGGCCAGCGCCACCGGCGCGCGTCTGCGAACCGGTGTATTGAGTGTGCCAAAGAACAGCGGTTGCAGCAACCGCTCATGCAAACGGCCGCCCTGCTCAAGTGCTCGCGTGCATTCCCGCATGAGGAAGTGGCGGTCGCCATCCAGCCAGCCCTTGGCCTCCAGAAAAGCCAGAAACAGCAACCGTGAAGCGGTGAGCAGCGCCAGCGTGTGTTTGTCTGATGCAGAGGCGCGTCCGATTGCGTCGTGCGCCATGCTGCGTACCAGCTGATCCAGCGAGCGATAGAAACGGGCTGACAGTGCATCGCGTCCGAGTATGTCACACCAGCGCGCGTAGGCGAGTGCGGGATCGGTGCGCGGTACCGCCGCAAGTGCACGCAGTGTGTCGGCGTCACTGTCGGAAATGTGTGCGCGGTCAACGCGCAGCACGCCCAGCCGAGGCGACGCCGGAGATCCCCCTGATACGCACAGAATCACACTGTTGCTGGGCGCATGCAGCAGCACCAACAGCCACGCCGAACCGGGTGAATGTTTGTCGAGCGCAGAAGCGATGCGGCGCACGCTGTCACGCACATCGGCCTGGTCAGGCAGTGTGGCCAGCACGGCGCGCAGCGCGCCTTCGCCGGCCAGCAACCGGGCGCGTGATATTGCACCGGTTAAACCGAGCGCTGATTTCAGCGCATTGTCTATGACATGCGCATGCGCGGTAAAGCCCAGCGCCCGCAGCAACGGACGTGTGCTGTCGAGGGAGTCGGAGCGGGCAAGCAGGGCGGAGGCGGCGCGTATGGTGAGCACAGGCACATCATGTGCTCACCCCGCAGAAACTACGTGACCGAAATACCGCGAGGGGTATCAGGATCACGCGCGTGATCAACCGCCTCTTTGGCGACCACCGAAAAATCCATGCTGCCGTACCCACGGTCAATCAGTGCGTCCATGCGCTGCGTGAGCGACGGGAGCAACGTGAGTGGCAAATCGCCGGCCGTTTCGATCATGAGCCGCACATCCTTTCGTGCCATGGTCAGTTCAAAGCTGGCCGCAAAATCTCCTTGCGCCATTTTCTTTCCCCGTCCGCCAATGATGCTCGCTGCATTGAAGGTACTGAGCAGCTCCAACGCGTCGTCGGGTGAAACACTGGCGCCAACGCCAATGGTCATCACATCGGAGACAATGGCCGCCAGCCCGAGGATGTAGCAGTTGCCCATCAGCTTGTGTGCGGCCGCAAGGTCAGTGCGCTCGCCAAGAAATCGCACGTGCTCCGCCTGACGCGACAGTGCATCGTGCACCTCTTCAAACACCTCCGCCGGACCAGCCGCCAGAATTGTGCCTTTACCGGCGCGCGCAGCGGCGGGTCCGATGAACACCGGACAATGCAGATACTTCACCCCTTCGGCCGCGAGCATCCGGGCACGTTCGGCCGTGAGCGCGGGCTGCGTCGTGGTGTGATCAATGATCACCGCGTCCGCATGCAACGAGGGACGCAAGGCGGCAATCACCTCGTTTACCACGGCGTCGTCCTTGAGCACCAGATGAACGCGCTTTGCATCACGTACCGCGTCGGCCGGTGAAAGGGCTACGTGTATGCCAAATGATTCGAGCGCACGCGCTTTGTCTTCGGTGCGGTTCCACACCGTGACCTTGTCGCCGCGTCCTGCGGCGGCCTCCGCGAACGCAGCACCGAGCAGGCCGGTACCAAGGATTGCAATAGCTGTCATGATTTGCAGGTTGTGTGTGTGGTGATCATGCGCTGCGATACGCGCGTCCCTTCCATTCCACCGATTGCCCGCGCACAATGGCTGACGTGCAGATTGCCGCGAAGGCGAGCGCCCCGACAGGAGCGAGTACGCTGCGCCACAGCGGGACGCGTCCGAAACGAGCGGCGGCGGCAAACGCCAGCAACATGCAGCCGGCCGCTATCAACGACCACCAGAACGTCACGTCATGTTGAACAAGCGCTGCAACCGGCAACACAAGGAACGGTAACGCAATCGCCAGAGGAAAGCCGGTGAGCGCGAGTGGAAAAAGCAAACGGCCCAGCCAGCCACCCTTCATGGCCATGCGGCCACCGGCATATACATTCTTTCGCCAACCCTTGATCAGCGAACCCAGCCCGTCGTACATGCGCGTGGAGAGCTGATCGCGACCGAGCACCAGTGAGACGCGCCTGCCAACCTGAACCGTGCGTTGTGCCATCATGAGATCTTCGGCCACCGTGTCGCGCACTGCCTCGTGTCCGCCAACGGCGTTGTAGGCTTCACGCGTCATCATGAAACACTGACCGTTGGCCACAACGTCGGCCGGTGTGCGAGCCGACTCAATCGCACGGGCACCGCCAAAGCGCGTGAGAATAAGCGCGAACACCACCGGCTGCACTGCACGCTCCCAGAACGTCACCATTTCCTGTTCGCCGGAAACGGAAATCAAATCAGCACCGCGCAGCGCGCGCATTTGCACCAGGCGGGCAATCAGATCCGGCTGGTGTCGCGTGTCGGCATCGGTAAACAACAGCAGTTCGCCGTGCGCCTGCTGCATGCCCACCTGACACGCCCATTGTTTGCCAAACCATCCATCGGCCAGCGGCGGCGCGTCAATGACCGTGACACGAGTGTCACCGGCAGCTGCCGCGCGCGCCAGTTGGCCAGTGTTGTCGGTAGACCCATCGTTTACCACCACCAGCTGCCAGTTGGGCCATGTCGTACTACGCAGCGACGCAACGCAAGCGGCAATGTGCGCTGCTTCGTTTCGCGCCGGCAGAATCACTGACACCAACGGCGCCGCGCCCTTCGCCGAAGCTGCATGTCGGCTCGGAACCACCCCTGCCGTCGGCGTTGCGATTGCATCAGCATTCAACAGCGCATCAGCCGGCACGTCATTGAGCGATGGTGTACCGCGCAATCGCCACGCCACCACCAGTGGCAGCACAATCCATGGTAACGCGAATATCAATGCAGGCAGCATGAAAGCAGAATCAAAAAAGGAAGCCGGATTCCGGGTGCGGATTGCTCGGCCGTGACGCGCGTCGTACGTTGCTCGCATGACTGCCGCCAGCGTGTCGTCGCTCGTGCCAACTGAACCGCCTCGGCTCGCCCCCGGTGCCCGCGTCGCATTGATTGCGCCCGCCGGACCGCTGGCCGATGTCGCTGAACTTGTGCTGGCGCAGGAAAATGCGCGATCGCTCGGGTGGGATCCAGTTGTGGGCAATCATGCGCTGGCGCGCGACGCCTATTTTGCCGGTAGTGACGCGAATCGCGCACACGACTTGCACTGGGCCATCACTGATCCGTCGATTGACGGGATCTGGTGTTTGCGCGGTGGTTACGGCGCCACTCGGCTGCTTCATACGATCGATCCGGCCGCACTGCGGGCGCATCCCAAAACATTGCTCGGATATTCCGACATCACGTCGCTGCATGCCATCTGGAAACGTGCCGGCGTGGTCTCCTACCACGGACCCACGGCGCGCGCCGAGCTGTCGGCATTCAGTCGTGCCTCGCTCGTGCAGGCGGTACAGCACCAGACGGACAGTGCCGGTGCTGCACCCGACGCTGTGTGCGTGTTTCCGGGACGTGTTACTGCCCGGCTCGCCGGCGGAAACCTGGCGCTGCTGTCGGCAATGGCCGGCACGCCGTGGGCAGTGTCGTTTGACGGCGCAATCGCGGTGCTGGAAGATGTGCACGAGGCCATGTACCGCGTTGATCGCATGCTGGTGCAGCTGCGGCAGTCGGGAGCGTTTGACGGCTGTGCGGGCATCATGTTCGGACATTGCACCAACTGCCCCGAATCGGGAGACGATGGCATGCGCACACTGCACGACCTGGTGCGTGAACTGGCTGAGACGTTACGCATTCCTGCACTGATGGGCGTGCCGGTAGGACATATTCCAGATCAGTGGACGTTGCCATTCGGAGCGTTGGCTACACTCGACGCCGACGGCCACTCGCTGACTATTCACCGATAGCACTGGGACACCATGACACATAAAACTGCGCAGCAACTGATCGCCGAAGCCAAGCAGGTTGTACCTGAAATCACGGTGCACGAGTTGAAGGATTTGCAGGGACAGGACAGCAACACCGTGTTGATTGATGTGCGCGAACTCAACGAGTGGAACCTCGGCCATATTCCCGGCGCGGTGTACATTGGCCGTGGCGTTCTGGAAAGCCAGATCGAACAGCGGGTGCCGCGCGAAGCACGTGTCGTGCTGTACTGTCAGTCGGGCAATCGTTCAGCGCTGGCCGGGTTCACGCTGCAACAGCTCGGCTATGGCAATGTGTCGTCACTGGCCGGCGGCTGGCGCGACTGGGTTGGATCGGGCGGTGAGGTCGCTGACTGACGATGTCTGATCACGCGGGCGATCGGCTCGCAGCGGCCCTCGGCCACCCTGTTATCGAGCGAATTTCGTCGCAGCTCGCCTCGCGGCAGCCCTTTGAAGCAGCGTGGGACAATCAAACACGGCTGGCTGCGGTAGCGGCAATCTTGCGCGTTACCGACCAGCCGGAGTTGCTGTTCATCAAGCGGGCGGAAGCGATCGGGGATCCGTGGAGCGGCCATATGGCCTTTCCCGGCGGGCGTCATGAAACCGTAGACCACACGTTGCGCGAAACGGCGATCCGTGAAACACGGGAAGAAACGTCAATCGATTTGCTCGCGCATGGACAGTTGCTCGGTGTGCTCGACGATCTGGCGCCACGCAGTCCCCGTCTGCCGCGCATCAACATCCGACCGTATGTGGCCGTTGTGCGGCCGGATGTGGTGATTGTGCCGAGTCACGAAGTCGCGTTGCACTTCTGGGTGCCCATTGGCTCACTGGGTGCGCCGGAAATGCAGACCGAGCATGAGATGGAGTTTGAAGGATCGCGTCTGCGGTTTCCCGGCTACCGGGTGGGGCCACACGTTGCGTGGGGGCTCACGGAGCGCATTGTCCGCCAGCTGCTGGGGCTGCTTTCACACTGACCTGCGGTGCGAGAACAGGTGGTACCGTGATGCCTTCGGGGTAGTTTACGAAGCACTCACTCCTCCCACTGCTCAGATCATGCCCCAGCCTACGCGCACATTCGCTCTTCTGGCCGCCGCGGTGCTTTTCACGGCTTGCACTCGTCCGTCGCCCGCCACATCTGCTTCGTCGCCGCTGGCGGGCAAGCGCGCCGAGGGGCAAAACGGCATGGTCAGTACATCGCAGCAGCAGGCCACCATGGCTGGCGTGGAGATTCTGCGTGCTGGTGGAAACGCAGTTGACGCTGCGGTGGCGGCTGGCTTCGCGCTGTCGGTGGTTGACCCCTCGCAAACCGGCCTGGGGGGCGGTGGTGCCGCCACGATGTACATGGCCTCGTCGGCGACGGTGGACCACCTGTCGTTTTACGGGCGCGCCGGTGAAAGCGACGAATGGACGCGACCGGATACCGGCGCGCGTACGGCGGAGCGTGCGGGTCGGGGTGCGGCTACCCCGGGCATGGTGAGCGGTTTGCTCACGATGCACGCCAAGTACGGCACGCTCTCACGCGAGCGTGTACTCGCACCGGCCATCAAGTTGGCGCGCGAGGGTTTCAGTGTGTCGCCGTTACTGTCGCGCACGATCGCGTCTGCCAGTGAGCGGGTGGCCGCCGAACCACATGCTGCGGCGCGGTTCATGCCCGATGGTGTGCCACTTCGCCCCGGACAAATACTTGTGCAGCCGGAACTCGCCGCGTTGCTGGAGCTGATTGCCGTGGCGGGTGAAGATGCGTTTTATCGTAGCGCATTCGCCGAACGTCTGGCGTACCACGTGCAGGAGCGTGGTGGGCTCATTACCACCAACGACATGGCCACGTACAAAAGCACGTGGACACGTCCACTGTGCACCACCTGGCGCGATTACACCGTATTGGGGGCGCCGCCTCCAATGGGAGGGGCGGTCGTGCTGGCGATGCTGCACCTCGCCAACCGGTCCGGTCTCACGAACTCGGCCGGCTACACGCAGAATCCGTCTACGGCCACATCGTTTGCCCAGCTCATTCGGGTTGCGCAGATCGATGGACAGCGGTGGCGTGGTGATCCGGCGGTGATGTCGGTACCGGCGCGTGGCGTATCGAGTGCGCAGTACGCGATGGATCGCTCACCGCAGCTGTTTGCGCCGATCAGCGACAGCATGGTGGCGGGCGACCCGTGGGCTGCCGACGCGGCCGCCGTGCCCAACGCCTGTGAGGCGTTCGATCCGTTCCCCGCCGCAGTCCCGCCCCGTCGTTCTCCGGGTGACGCGGGGCCTGCTGCGCTGGATTATGCGTTGTCTGCCGCGGAAGACGTGTTGGGCGAAGACAGCAGCTTCACATCGCATCTCAGTGTTGTAGACGCCAACGGCAACGCCGTGGCGATGACGACAACAGTTGGTGTGCTGTTTGGTTCGGGGGTGTGGAGCGACGGCGTGTGGCTGAACTCGGTGGGGCGCAACTTCGACGCTCGCACGCGAGGCACGAATCGCTACAGCAACTCCACCATGGCGCCTACGATTTTTCTGGAAGGCAACAGAGTGCGATTGGTGGTTGGTGCAGCGGGATCGCAGTATATCCAGCCCTCCACGGCGCAGGTGAGTGTGCGCATGCTCATTTTTGGTGAGGACCCCGCGATGGCGCTGGCCGCACCGCGTTTGCACCCGACGTGGACATCGCGTGAGGTGGAAGTGGAGCCGGGCTTCAGTCCCGATGTGTACAGTGCGCTGGTGGAGCGTGGTTTTAACCCGCTCTCTCGGGTGGGCGACATTCTCTTTGGCGGTGTGCATGCGGTGTACGTGGCACCCGATGGGCGTCGAATCGGTGCGGCGGACCATCGGCGGGACGGGTTCGCAGCGGCGCAGTAGCGCTGCTGCCTCACGGTACGCTGGATGAGATCGCGGGTGCGTGTGATTAGCTTGCGTCTGGCGTTCGCCGGAAGTCAGCCCTCGTGTCATTAAATGGAAGTCGAATGCACGCTGCCGCCAAAAACTCTGCACGTACGACAGCGTCGTCCCCCACGCCTTCTCCGGACATGGATATCGAACCGGGCGTTGATCCGGGTCGTATGAGTGCGCCGGTTGAGGATTACCTCAAGGCGATCTATGATCTCGCCGGCCAGAGCGGGACTGCGTCTACGAACGATGTCGCGGCGCGGCTCGGCGTCGCACCGGCGTCGGTCACGGGCATGATCAGACGGTTGTCGGGGCAGGGTCTCATTGAGTACGAGCGTTACCGCGGCGTGCGACTCAATGACTCCGGTCGCGCAGTTGCACTACGCACGATCCGGCGACACCGCGTGATTGAAACGTACCTCACCGAGGTTCTGGGGTACGCCTGGGATTGCGTGCACGATGAAGCTGAACGCCTGGAGCATGCCGCGTCCGACGAACTGGTGGAACGCATGGCGACGGCTCTGGGCAATCCAACCGCCGATCCACATGGTGCGCCAATTCCCACCGCCGACGGACACGTAGACGAACGGAAACATCGCTCGCTCGCTGATCTGGAAATCGGTACGCTCGCCCGTATGGTGCGGGTCAGTGACAAAAACGCCGGATTGCTGCGCTATCTCGCGGAGATCGATCTCACACCGGGAGCCGAAGTACAGGTGCTCGCGCGCGCGCCCTTCGACGGGCCGCTCACGCTGCAGGTGGGCGGCACGGAGTCGGTGGTGGGGCAGGGACTCGCCGAACAGGTGATGGTGGAGGAAGTTGAGGCGACTCCAGACAAATCGTGAGACGGAACGAACGGGCTCGGTGGCCCGTTGCCGCTGTGATATGCTAACGGTGCTTTTCGTGTCATTCATTGCAAAATCAGTGCGTCGCACTGCAGCCCTCACGCTGAGCGGCGCGCTGTTGTGGCCGCAGATGATCGCCGCGCAGGCCGCGCAGGCCGCGCAGGTCGCGCCCGAGCCGCAATCCATCTTCGGCCGTCCGTTACAGGCTGCGGTGCAGGGGCGCGTCGCCCCCGAAGTGCGCGGTATCGCCATCGATGAGCGGCTGGCGGCCGATTACGGGCTGGCGATTGGCGACACGGTACGCGTATCGCCGGAGGCCGGCACTCTTGGTGAGCTGGTGCGCGTTGATGCGATCATGCAGCGCAGCGCCGACCCGAGTGAAGTGGCGCGCAGTGAGTTCCGCGTGCGGTTACACCTTGATCAGCTGCAACGGCTTGTCGACAGCGAAGATCGTGTAGACCGCTTTGCTGTGGCGGCGAGAAGCGACGCCGGACCGGCGGCGACCGACACACTTGTTTCCCGCATCAATCACGTGGCGTTTGGATTTCGCGCGCACGCGTCGCGCGACGTTGCGGTGGAAAGTTCTCGAACATTTCAGGTAGTGGATCGCTTTCACCGGGCAATCGGCGGCATCACGATTGTGGCCAGCACGGTGTTTCTGCTGTGTATCCTGTTGCTCAAAGTTGAGGAGCGGCGGCGCGTGATCGCCTCGTTGCGACTCGCCGGATTGTCACGCCGTACTGTGGCGCTGTTCGTGATTGCCGAAGCCGGTGTGATTGCCGTGCTGGGTAGCGCGGCCGGTGCGGTCATCGGATGGCTGGTCACGATCGCCGTGAATGCGCATTATCAGCGGCTCTTCCGCACGCCGCTCACATTTGCGGTGCTCACGCCACGCATTCTGATGTTCGCCGTGCTGCTGTCCATACTGCTTGGGCTGGTGGCCGGCTCTTTGGCCGCATGGCGACTTGTGCGTCAGCCGCCGCTGGCGTTGCTGGGACGCTGATGCGATTGACGCTGGCTTTCGCGGCCTTGCGCAGACATCCCATGCGCACATTGCTGGCCATCTTCGGACTCGCCATCGCCGCGGCCTTGCTTATTGATATGGTGATGCTGGCCACCGGGATGCGCGAGTCGTTTCGCTCGCTGCTCACATCGCAGGGCTATGAGTTGCGCGTGACACCGCGTGGTACGCTGCCCTTTGATACTGAAGCGACGGTAGGCGGAGCAGCGGAGCTCGTGGCCGAGCTACGGGCGCATCCGGATATCGAACGTGTAAGTCCTTCATTGGGCACGACAGTGCAGGTATCCAGCGCGGGCAGCAGTCGCAGCGGCGGTACCAGCGCCGGCGCAGACACCAGCACCACCAGCGCTACCACGACCAGTGCCTTCGCGCTTGGCACGCAACCGGATGTGCAGGGCGAGTATTCCGTGCTCACCGGTCGTGCGCCCGCAGCGGGCGACAGCGTGCTGCGTGAAGTGATCGTGAATGGCGCGCTGTTGCAAAAACTGTCGGCCCGTGTGGGGGACACATTGACGGTCACTACCGGCCGCAGCGCGCAGCTGCGCATGTCGGGTGATCAATCGATGGTGATCATCACCGGCGAAGCGCGCTTTCTCTACGTCCCGCCGGGACTGCCTGCAATGTCGGCGCCGCTTGCGGCCGTGCAAACATTTCTTGGTGACGCGGGACGCGATCGCATTTCACTGGCCATGGCATCGGTACGCTCAGCGCCTGGCGACAATCAGAACAACAGTGCGCGCACGGAAGCGGTGCGCGAGTGGATCGAAACAACGTTTTCGCGTGTCACGGCAATATCCACCGAAACGGCCATCGTGCAGGTTGAAGAGCGTCTGGCCTATTTCCGTCAGCTCGCCTTCATCCTTGGCGCGCTGAGTCTGGTAATCGGTGTGCTGCTCGTGACCACGCTTGTATCACTCTCGGTGAACGAACGACTGGGTGAGCTGGCGGTGCTGCGCGCAATTGGTGTAGCGCGAGGCGGTGTGTTGCAACAAATCATGCTGGAAGGGCTGCTGCTCGGTGTTGCCGGCATCACACTCGGTCTCGGACTCGGCCTCATTACTGCGCAATGGCTCAACACGATTCTGCGCGACTTCCCAGGGCTGCCGGCCGATCTTGATTTTTTCGTCTGGAGCGCCGAGGCAGCGTGGAAGTCACTGGCCATGTTGCTGGTGGCGTCTACACTCGCCGGTGCATGGCCAGCGTGGCGCGCGTCAAAGTTGCGGGTGGCGCAGGCACTGAGGGAGGAAGCCATAGGGTGAGGTGCAAGGCGAGTGTGCGCAGGGCTCGAGAACGGCAACTGCCGTTCGACCGCGTGTTCAGTCAGGGTAAACGGTTCACAGTGCGCGGTAACTGCAAACCGTTCACTGTTCACCGCAACCCAAAACGCCGTCAAACGGCAGCAACAAAACCGCAAACCGTCCACAGTTAACCGCAACCGATAACGCGGTCAAACGGCAGTCAAAAATCCGTAAACCGTCCACAGTTCACCGCAACTGAAAACGACGTCAAACGTAAGTCGCATTTCGCAGTCCGCCACACAACCGCTCTCCACACATGACACGCATTCTCATCGAAGCCTCAAACGTCCAGCGCCGCTATCGTACCGGCGGTACCGATGTGCACGCGCTGCGCGGCGTGTCGCTTCGCATACACGAAGGTGAGTTTGTGGCCATCGTTGGTGCCAGTGGTTCCGGTAAGTCAACGCTGCTGCACCTGCTCGGCGCCGTAGATGCGCCCGACAGCGGCAAGGTGTTGTTCGATGGCAACGATATCTCCGGCCTCACCGACGCACAGGCCACACTGCTTCGCTTGCATCGTGTGGGACTGGTGTTTCAGCGCTTCTATCTCATGCCCACATTGTCGGCGCTGGAAAACGTGGCCCTGCCAATGGCGGAGGCTGGTGTGCCAACCACCGAGCGTCGCACACGTGCGCAACAGCTGCTGTCGTTTGTAGGGCTGGGCGAACGCGCGTCGCATCGGCCTACGCAGCTGTCAGGCGGAGAGCAGCAACGTGTAGCGGTTGCGCGTGCGTTGGCCAACAAGCCTGCGCTGCTGCTGGCCGATGAACCCACGGGGGAGCTCGATGCGGCCACGGGCAAAGCGCTCATTGAGTTGCTGCAGTCGCTCAACGCTGATGGACTCACCTGTGTGCTGGTGACGCACGATCCGGCGTTGGCGCAGTCGGCACGGCGTGTGATTACGATGCGTGACGGACAGATCGTATCGGACACGCCAGTCGCCGAGCACGTGGTGGTTCCGACTGCCGGCGATGAGCAAACGGCCAACGCTGCATCGCAACCTGCGTCGCAACCTGCATCGCAACCTGCGTCGCAACCTGTATCGCAACCTGCGTCGCAATCGGCGTCCCATCCGTCATCGCCCCAACCGTCAAGCAAGTCCGCCGCCACCGCGCCCGTCGAAGTCACGCGCCGCCCGTCGCTTACACCAGCCGACGCTGACGCTGCCTTTGGTGCAAAGGAATGATCTGGCAGCTCGCCTGGCGTAATGTCACCGACAAACCGTGGCGTGCACTGCTGCTGCTGCTCGGCTACGGGTTGGGGGTGGCCGTCATGATCACGCTGCTGGCGGTCGGTGAGGCCATGGTGTCACAAGCACGCGAAGAAAAGCTCGTGGGCGGCGGTGACATCACCGTGTTGCCCGACGGCATTGATCTCGAGGTGCTGAAAACCGGTGGGTTGGGCGGCATGTTTTTTTCGGTGCCCAATGCGCGCTTCGTGTACCGGCAGGTACTCTCGTCGCCACGACACGAAGCACTGGTGCAGGCCGTCGCGCCACAGCTCGACAACAAGTTGCTCTACCTCACCACTGCGTCTGGCGTTGAACTCCCGGTGCGTGCCACCGGAGAGCTGCCTGATGCCACCCGGGACGTAGGCGCTGCACCGGTGTTGCTGGCTGGCGAATGGACTAACGACGACGTTGACAATCGTTGGGCGTCGCCAACACCGGCCGAGCTGCGACATGATCTCGATCATTTTCATTTGCCCGGCAATGAAGTTGCCAATCGTGATTCGTGGGGCGAGTGGCACTACTTCAACGTGCTCTCCGATGACGCCACACGATGGGCCTTTATTTCGTTTATCGTGGGTGGCGACGTAACGCAGGGTGAGTGGGGGGGACAGGTACTGGTCACGCTGCACACGGTGGGACAGCCGGCACGTCGGTATTCAGCCTCTGTGCCGTCTGACAGCGTACGGTTCTCCACGGCCGATGCCGATTTGCATATCGGCAGCGCGAGTGTAGTGGTGCAGGAAGACGGCACGTACGCCGTGCGCGCACGCGTACGCGATGAACAGCGCGGTACACCGCTCGATATTGACTTTGTCGTCAAACCCGAGCCCTACGCCAACTTTCCCGGCGCATCACTCAACAGTGGTCCCTTCACCTCGGGTTACGCGGTACCGGCGCTGCGCGCGACGGCCACCGGTTTTCTGTGCCGACAGCCCGCCAATGCGTGTGAGCGGTACGAAAATGCGCGCGCCTACCACGACCACAACTGGGGCGTGTGGCGTGGGGTCACCTGGGAGTGGGGCGCTGCGCGCGCCGGTTCGCTTGGCTTGCTCTTCGGACGCGTGCAACCACCCGACTCGCTGCAGTCCGCCGCACCACTCTTCGTGTACGTGACCGATTCGTTGGGCTTTGTGTCGCTCTTCCGTCCTGCGACTGTGGAATACGAGGACGGAGGTGAAGTGCGTGTGGCCGGACGCACACTGCAGGTCCCATCACGCGGCGTCATGGAAGACGTGCGCGGCGGTGATTCACTGCGCGTGGAACTGCTGGTAGACGATGCAACGGCCACTGACACGCGGCAGGGGCTGATAGACCGCGGGGAGTCGGAGCAGGCCCGTGCATTGCGGCGGCCGTATTTCGTGCAAATGCAGGGGCGCGTGCGCATTACGATGCGTGTGCGCGGCGTACGCTATGAGCACACAGGTACCGGTTTCTTCGAAACCTATCGCTGATTCGCGTGGCACCGCTATCGTTCAACTATGCCACGTCACTCCAAAGCGAAACACGCTGCCGCCAGGCAGATCGCCTCTCCGCAAGTACTGGCGCCTGACGCCGTTGCCCGGCTGCTTTCCGGCACGCACACCCATCCGCACAGTGTGCTCGGACCGCACGCGGATGTGCGGGGCGGCGCATCGGGGGTGACGGTGCGGGCGCTTGCCCATGGAGCAGTGAGTGCGTGGGTGCTGCTGGAAGATCAGGCGGCGGTACCCATGAGCGAAGCTGCCACCGGGTTGCTGGAGTGCTTCATTGCCGACGCTGCGCTGCCGATGCGCTACACGCTGCGCTTGCAGTTCGCCGATGGCGCAACGGTTGAAGCGCACGATCCATACCGCTTTGCACCCACGCTTGGCGATATGGATTTGCACCTCATTGGCGAAGGCACTCACTTGCGGTTATGGGAAGTGCTGGGAGCGCAGCTGCGCGAGGTTGAGGGTGTATCGGGCACGTCGTTTGCCGTCTGGGCACCAAGCGCACGCGGTGTGAGCGTGATCGGTTCGTTCAATGCGTGGCAAACGGGCGCACATCCCATGCGCAAGCTCAACGATGGTGGTATCTGGGAACTGTTCCTTCCCGGCGTAAAGCCCGGAGACGCGTACAAGTTTGCATTGCGTCCCATGGCGGGACCGACACGCATCAAGACCGATCCCCTCGGCTTTGCGATGGAACAGCAGCCCGGCAACGCTTCCATCGTGACTGCACGGGAAACGTATGCCTGGCAGGACAGCGAATGGATTGCGAAGCGCGCACTGGGTGACCCGGTGCGTGAACCGATGCTGGTGTACGAAGTGCATCTGGGCTCATGGCGTCGTAAACCCGAGGAAAACAATCGCGCTCTCACCTATCGGGAAATCGCGCCTCTGCTCGCTGAACATTGCGTGAAGCTCGGCTTCACACACGTTGAGCTCATGCCGGTGCAGGAGCACCCCTATGGTGGCTCGTGGGGCTATCAGGTAAGCGGCTATTACGCACCCACGTCGCGCTACGGCACGCCCGATGACTTCAGGTTTTTTGTTGATACGTTGCATCAGGCGGGCATTGGTGTGCTGCTCGATTGGGTACCGGCGCATTTTCCCAAAGACGATTTTGCACTGCGTCGCTTTGATGGAACGGCCTGTTATGAGCACGAAGACCCGCGTCTGGCCGAACATCCTGAATGGGGCACGCTGATTTTCAACTACGGTCGGCACGAAGTACGCAACTTTCTGCTGGCCAATGCGCTGTACTGGATTGAGGAATTCCATCTTGATGGAATCCGGGTAGACGCTGTCGCTTCCATGCTCTATCTCGACTACGGTCGCGAGGCAGGACAATGGATGCGCAACCGTTTAGGCGGGCGCGAAAATCTTGAAGCGGTCACCTTCCTGCGACAGCTCAACCACACCGTGCGTTCATTGCATCCGGGCGTGGTCACGATTGCCGAAGAGAGCACCACCTGGCCCCGTGTCACCCACGCCATCGAAGACGGCGGTCTTGGGTTCACGTTCAAGTGGAACATGGGCTGGATGCACGACACGCTCGACTATTTCCGTGTCGATCCACTCTTCCGCCGAGGTGCGCACAACCAGCTCACCTTCGCCATGATGTACGAGTACAGCGAACGCTTTGTGAACCCGCTGTCACATGATGAAGTGGTGCACCTCAAGCGCTCACTGCTTGAGAAGATGCCCGGCGATATGTGGCGGAAGTTTGCCAACCTGCGCGCGTTGTTGTCGTATGCGATTACGCGTCCGGGCAAAACGCTGCTGTTCATGGGCACGGAGCTCGCGCCGCATCGGGAATGGAATCACGATGTCAGTCTTGAATGGCATTTGCTCGACGATCCCAAAAGAGCCGGCCTGATGGCCTTCATGCAGGCGCTCGGCTCGCTCTATCGCGAACACTCCTGCTTCTGGCGACTCGATCATGAGCCGTCGGGCTTTTCCTGGATTGATGTGGCCGATCGGGAGCAGAGCATTGTGTCATTCGTACGGCGCGACGGATCGTCGCACGCGGTGGTGGTACTCAATCTCACGCCCGTGCCACGCAACGCGTATCGCATTGGCGCACCGGCCAGTGGTACGTACCGCTACGCGCTGTCGAGTGATGATGAGCAGTTCGGCGGCAGCGGATTTGAACGGCCGGAAATCGTAGCGACAGAGGCTGAGCCGTATCACGGGTTTGTGCAGTCCATGCTGCTCGATCTGCCCCCGTTGTCGGCCGTCGTGTTGCTGCCGGAGCCTGGCACATCGGAGATCGCACCTGACAGTGCGTCTGTGCCGCTCGGCGTACCGGTGCCCGAGCTGTTGCAACCGGTAAAGAAGTTGCGCGGTGCGAAAGCCAAGGCGGGTAGTACGCGGAAACCGGCTGACACAACCAGTGGGAAAAAAGGCAAAAAGCGACCGCGCAAAAACGGAGACGGCGCGTGAGAGCTCGCGCGGGTCGACTGCTCAGCACTATCGCGTTTGGTGTGGTTGCAGTGCTGGCCGCAGGTGTGTGTGTGAGACTCGGCATCTGGCAGCTCGATCGCCTGGCGCAACGGCGCGCGTACAACGCTCAGGTTGCAGCCCGGCTTGATGCCGGTGCCGAGTCGCTGCGCGTGGCACTGGCGCGCGATACCGGTGACGCGCGCTGGCGGCGGGTGACCGGCACCGGCGTGCCTCAGTATGAGAAAGAAGTAGTGTTGGCCGCGCGCACCCGTGGTGGCTCTCCTGGTGTGTGGATTGTGACACCGCTCCGCATGCCCGGTACCGATACACTCGTGGCGTTGATGCGCGGATGGGTGTACTCACCGAACGGTCGTACGGTTGATCTTTCGAAGTGGCGCGAATCAGACACGATCACCGTTGATGGCCGGCTCGACGCGTTTCAGCGTCCGGCGGCAGGAGCGCCGCGTCTGCAATCAGACGACCGCGCCTTTCGCTGGCTCGAGCGGGATACGCTGAGCGCTGAGTGGGGCGCGCCGGTGGCGTCCATGCTGGTGTATCAGTTTGGTGACACCATCGGTGGATTTGAAGCAACGGGTGGAGTCACACCCGCGCGTTTCCCCGTTCCCACCATGGATGAGGGGCCGCACAAGAGCTACGCTGTGCAGTGGTTTGCCTTCGCCACGGTGTTCGTGGTTGGATACGGCGCTGTGGTAGTCACCGGACAAAGGAAACGCCGCGCCAGCTGAGACGGTTTGCCTGGTATGATGCGCACGGAATCAGCAGTGCAGGTGGTGTGGTTCAAGCGCGACCTGCGGGTACGCGATCACGTACCGCTGCGCAACGCAGCGGCGGCTGGTCAGGTGGTAGCGCTGTACGTGTACGAACCCGCACTTATTGAATCGCCCGACTTTGACGGCGCGCATTTGCGGCACATCAACGCGGCGCTCACCGAACTTCAATCTGCGCTCAACGCACGTAGCGGCCGTTTGGTCACGCGGGTGGGTGAGATCACGGCTGTGTTGGAGCAGCTGCGCAATGAATGTGCGATCGCGGCGCTCTGGTCACACGAAGAAACCACACAACAGGTTGCCTACGCACGCGATCGCGATGTGCGCCGCTGGTGCCGTTCGCACAATATCCCGTGGCATGAGCCGTCGCAAACGGGTGTCGTGCGCCGTCTCAAATCACGCGACGGTTGGGCAAAAGCGTGGACACACACCATGGCGTCGCCGCCCGTAGCTGCACCCACAACCATTATGCCGGCCCAAGTCTCGGGTCTCGGCATACTCGACGCCGATGCGCTGCAAGCGCTCGGAGTCAAAGTCCCATCCGACTCGCATGAACTGTTCGTGGCCGGTGGCGAGCGCTTTGCACGACGAACACTGGCCTCGTTCCTCACCGACCGCGGTGTGGACTATCGGCGTGCCATGAGCAGCCCGGTCACCGCGTTCGACGCGTGCAGTCGAATCAGCGAACACCTGGCACTTGGCACGCTCAGTATCCGTCAGGCGCTGCATGCTTCCGCAGGCCGCCGCGCTGAGTTGCAGGCGCAACGGGCCGACGGCATGGCGGTGGACCCGCGCTGGTTGCAGAGCCTGTCGTCGTTTGAATCGCGATTGCACTGGCACTGCCACTTCATGCAAAAGCTCGAAGACGAGCCTGCGATCGAAAACCGCTGTGTATGCCGACCGTACGAATCGCTGCGTGATGCAAACGCCAACGAACAGCGACTTGAAGCGTGGAAGTCCGGTCACACCGGCGTACCAATGGTAGACGCCTGCATGCGCGCGTTGCGTGCGCACGGATGGATCAACTTTCGCATGCGCGCCATGCTGGTGTCGTACGCCGCGTATGATCTCTGGCTGGACTGGCGCACCTTTTCCAAGTGGCTCGCACGACAGTTCGTAGACTACGAACCGGGCATTCACTACAGCCAGCTGCAGATGCAGTCGGGCACCACCGGCATCAACACGCTGCGCATTTACAATCCGTACACGCAAGGCGAAACGCTCGACCCCGAAGGGAGCTTCACGCGCGCATGGGTGCCCGAGTTGGCGGCGCTGCCCGCCGAGTGGATTCACCGTCCGCATGAGATGCCGCCGCTGGTGCAGGGCATGTACGGCGTGACGATCGGGCGCGACTATCCAGCGCCGCTGGTGGATCATGCACAGGCGGTGCGCGATGCCAAGGCGCGGTTTACTGCGGCGCGGGCGCACCCCGGCTTCCGTGCCGCGGCGCGTGCCGTATACGAGCGGCATGGAAGCCGAGCGCAAAGTGCACGCGCACGCGGACTGTGAAGGTTACGCCAGCGGTATGCCTCGTCCGATGCCGCGATACGTGAAGCCCGCGGCCTCCACTTCTGCGGCCGGATAGACGTTGCGCAGATCCACCATCGCACGTGAGCGCATGGCGTTACCCAGCCGCTCCAGATCAAGCGCGCGGAACTCATTCCATTCCGTAACAAGTACCAGCACATCAGCACCTTCCGCTACGTCGTACGGACCGGTGCACCACGTCACGTCGGGCAGCAACGGTTGCGCTTCGTGCATCGCCGCCGGATCGTACGCGCGCACCGTTGCGCCGGCATCCTGCAACGCCGGAACAATCGCCAGCGCCGGTGATTCACGCATGTCGTCGGTGTTGGGCTTGAAGGCCACACCGAGTACACCCACCGTTTTTCCGCGCACACTGCCGCCGCACGCCTGAATGACTCGTGATGCCATCGCGCCTTTGCGCGTGTCATTCACCTGAATCACCGTCTCGACAATCCGGGCCGGCGCACCATACTCCTGCGCCGTACGTGCCAATGCCACCGTGTCCTTGGGAAAGCACGATCCACCATATCCCGGACCCGCGTGCAAAAACTTCTTGCCAATGCGACCATCGAGTCCCATGCCGCGCGCCACATCCTGTACGTTGGCACCCACCTTCTCGCACAGCTCTGCCATCTCGTTAATGAACGTGATCTTGGTAGCGAGAAACGCATTCGCTGCGTATTTCGTGAGCTCCGACGTTTCCAGTGACGTCATCACGATTGGTGTCTCATTCAAGTACAACGGACGATACAGCTGCTTCATGACCTCGCGCGCCCGTTCTGTTTCGGCGCCAATCACCACACGGTCGGGTCGCATGAAGTCGCCAATCGCCGATCCCTCACGCAAGAACTCAGGGTTCGACACCACATCAAAATCGGCGTCGGGTGCAGCTTCACGAATGATGGCCGCCACCTTGCGTCCTGTACCCACCGGCACCGTGCTCTTGGTCACCACAACGGTATAGCCGGTGAGCGCTTTGGCTACCTCAACGGCCGCCGCTTCCACAAAACGCAAATCGGCGTGCCCGTCGCCGCGTCGACTCGGCGTGCCTACCGCGATGAACACCGCATCGGCTTCGCGAACCGCTGCCGCAAGGTCAGTCGTGAAGAACAGGCGTTCAGCTGCCAGCCCTTTTTTGACCAGATCTTCAAGTCCCGCTTCGTAAATCGGGATCTCACCGCGACGCAGTCGCTCCACCTTGTCGGCGTTGATATCAACACACGTGACAGTGGGACCGAACTCGGCAAAACAGGCGCCCGAGACCAGGCCAACGTATCCCGTTCCAATCATGGCAATGCGCACGAATCAATCTCCAATGTTGTAGTACGAACGGTACCACTGCACAAAAGCGTGCACGCCGTCCGCGATCGGGGTCTTGGGGGCGAAGCCCACATCCTGCACAAGGGCTTCAACATCGGCGTAGGTGGCGGGCACATCGCCCGGTTGCATGGGGAGCATGTTCTTCTCAGCGGTACGGCCGAGCGACTTCTCAAGCGTGCCGATGAGCTCCATGAGCTCTACCGGATTGTTGTTGCCGATGTTGTAAATGCGGTATGGTGCGCGACTCGTGGCCGGGTCCGGTGCGTTGGAGTCCCACGCACCGTTGGGCTCGGCGGTGTGATCTGACGTGCGAATCACACCTTCCACGATGTCATCGATATACGTGAAGTCACGCTGCATGCGACCGTGATTGAACACATCAATCGGCTTGCCATCAAGAATCGCTTTGGTGAAGAGGAACAGCGCCATATCCGGTCGTCCCCACGGTCCATACACGGTAAAGAAGCGCAGTCCGGTAGTGGGCAGGCCATACAGATGACTGTAGGTGTGTGCCATCAACTCATTGGCTTTTTTGGTAGCCGCGTACAACGACACCGGATGGTCAACGTTCTGGTGCACCGAAAACGGCATCGCCGTATTGGCACCGTACACACTCGACGATGAGGCGTAGGTGAGGTGCTTCACCTTGTGATGACGGCAGCCCTCAAGGATGTGCAGAAACCCCACAAGATTGCTATCGATGTACGCGTGCGGATGGGTGAGCGAGTACCGCACACCAGCCTGGGCCGCGAGATTGATCACGCGCTCAAACTGTCCTTCGGTAAACACCCGCTCCACTTCAGCGCGATCTTCAAGGTGTACGCGTTCCAGTTTGAACGCCGGAAACTCTTCCAGCATCCTGATCCGCGCGTCCTTGAGCGTGACATCGTAGTAGTCATTCACGCTGTCGAGCCCCACCACTTCATCGCCGCGCTCCAGCAGTCGCTTGCTGGTGTGAAACCCGATGAAGCCGGCTGCGCCCGTTACCAGATGTTTTGCCATGCGCTGTCCTGATTGGGGAAAGTCAGCGGCCTGCGCCGCAGAACAATTCAGTTGAGCAAACTGCCAAGAAAGAGCGACGCGGCGGTGAAATAAATCACGATGCCGCTCACATCAACGAGCGTGGCCACAAAGGGCGCCGATGCACTCGCCGGGTCGGCGCCGAGTCGACGCAGCACGAACGGCAGCATTGAACCAACCAGTGATCCGAACGTTACCACGCCGATAAGCGCCACCGATACGGTGAGAGCAATGGGCACCGCCAGTCCTTCGTAATCATGTCCAAGCGACAAGCTGCCCACGTGCCATTCGCCGGTGGCCATGTATTGCCACGCGAGAATGCGTATGAAGCCGAGTGCACCGAGAAGCAGGCCGAGTGAAAAACCGGTCGGAAGCTCGCGGCGCGCAACGCGCCACCAGTCGGCCAGGCGCACCTCACCAAGCGCCATCGCGCGGATGATCAGCGATGTGGCCTGTGATCCGCTGTTGCCGCCCGATGCAATGATGAGTGGAATGAAGGTGCTCAGAATGAGCAGCTTGTCGAGCGCCCCTTCATAGTGGTGAATGGCCGATGCGGTAAACAGCTCGCCAACAAAGAGCACTGCCAACCAGCCACCACGCTTGCGCAGCATGTCCACCAGCCCGATGGTCATGTACGGCTCATCAAGCGCTTCCATACCGCCAACCTTCTGTGCGTCCTCCGTCTGTTCTTCCTGAATAACGTCAATGACGTCGTCCACAGTGACCACACCAAGCACGCGCTGCTGATCATCTACAACAGGCAGCGCTACAAGGTCGTAGTTGGAGGTAATGTTGGACACCTCTTCCTGCGGAGTGTCGGGTCCCACACTCACGACTTCACTCCACGCCAGATCCGCCAGGCGCGCGCCTTCAGGTGCAGCCAGCAGTTCGCGCAGCGACAGCACACCGCGCAACCGGCCCGCGGCATCCGTGGTGTACACGGTGTACATCGCTTCCTTGCGCCCCGCCCGCGCCATCGCGCGCACCGAGCGAAGTGCCTGTTCCACCGTGAGCGCTTCGGCCACCGACACAAACTCGGTGGTCATCAGACCACCGGCCGTGTACGGATCGTACTGCAGCAGCCGTTCCGTTTCGGCCGCGGCTTCGGGGGTCAGCTCCGAGAGAATCTCGTCGGCGGTTTCTTCGTCGAGATCTTCAAGAACGTCGGCCCGCTCGTCCGGCGTCATCTCCTCAACGATCGATGCCGCGTCGCGCGCCGACAGCGTCTCGAGCACCTCCGTGCGCAGCTCTTCCTCGAGATACTCCAGCACGTCGGCGGCTCGCTCGCGCGGCAGCGCAGCCAACAGCGCGCCCAGGCGATCCACCGGCATCAGCTCGGCGATATCTGCGAGGTCGGCCGGATGCAGCTCTTCGGTCTGCGCGGCAACGCTCTGCGGGGCCTCCTCGAGCAACTCGAGCAGGTCAGGCATGAGCAGCGCCGCCAGCGGGCGGTCGGGATTGTTTGAAGGCGGCATGATCAGGGGTTCCGGCATTCTGCGGCACGCGCGAGACAGGCACCGGCGGGGGCAAGTTAGTCCGCGTAAGCAAGAGGGTGAAGCCATTGGTATTATTCGGCATGATACGAACTTCTTTCTGCGGGCTGGGAGCCATTGGCACACCCATGGCGGTGCACTTGGCGCACGGGCCCTTTGATCTCGTGGTGTGGAACCGCACGGCATCACGCGCCCATGACTTCGCCGCAACGCAGAGCGTGCGTGCGGTTGCAACCCCCGCGGCCGCGGCCACCGATCGGGATGTAGTGGTGACCTGCTTTCCCACCTCGCGTGAGGTGGAAGCGCTGCTCGATGGACCCGACGGACTGCTGGCCGGCCTGCAGCCCGGCATGACACTGCTGGACTGCACGTCAGGAGATCCGGCGACATCGCGTGCAATCGCCGCCCGGTTGGCCGACAAGGGGGTGCACTTTGTAGATGCCCCGGTGTCCGGTGGAGTGAGCGGAGCGGTGGCCGGTACTCTCACCGTGATGTGTGGTGGCGACGCGGCGGATATTGCGCGTGTGCGGCCGTTGCTCGATGCATTCGGCGGGCGCATTGTGCACGCCGGCCCGGTTGGTGCGGGTCACGCGCTCAAGGCGGTGAACAATGCACTGCTGGCCATGAATATCTGGGGGGCAGCGGAGGGGCTGGCCACACTCGCGCATGCCGGTGTGAGACCCGATGTCGCGCTTGAGGTGATCAACGCGTCGAGCGGCCGCAGCAATGCGACGGAAAATCTCTTTCCCGAACGCGTACTCACCGGCGCCTTCCCGCGTACATTCAAGGCAGCGCTGCTCGACAAGGATGTCGGGATTGCCGCTGAAATGGCGCAGCTGTTGCACGTGGATGCCCCGTTGCTCGCGCACACGGCGGCTCTCTGGCGTGAGGCGCACGCGGAGCTGGGCGATGAAGCCGATCACGTCGAAGCGGTGCGTGTAGTTGAACGCCGCACCGGTGTACAACTGCGTTCAGGTTCCTTGTCGAACGAACAGGCTCTGTCATGACGTCAACAATCCCGGCGCACACCGTCGCCGATACGCAGATCATCCGTTCTCACTTTCCCGCGCTGCAACGTCAGCACGGCGGTGATTCTGTGGCCTATTTTGATGGTCCGGGCGGCACACAGGTGCCGCGGCGCGTGGTCGAGGCGATGAGCGACTATCTGTATCATCACAACGCCAATACGCACTGGCTCTACCCCACCAGCGAAGAAACCGACGCGCTCATTCTCAACGCGCGCTCCACGCTGGCCGATTTTCTCGGTGCCACGTCAGATGAAATCGCGTTCGGTGCCAACATGACCACGCTCTGGTATCACCTGTCGCGCGCAATCGGACGCACGCTGTCTCCCGGCGACGAAATCATCGTCACAGAACTCGATCACCACGCCAACATTGCACCGTGGCAAGCGCTCGCCACCGAGCGCGGTGCGGTGCTCAAGTGGGTGCCGCTCGATTTGCGAACGTCACATCTCGACTTCGACGCGTTCGCCCGGGCCCTCTCGCCGCGCACAAAAGTCGTGGCGGTTGGCGCCGCTTCCAATGCGCTCGGCACGATCACCGACGTGCGCTCGCTCATTGCCATGGCGCAAGGCACCGGTGCTATCACCTGTGTTGACGCGGTGCACTACGCCCCGCATCACCTTGTAGACGTGCGAGACATCGGCTGTGATTTTCTGGCCTGTTCGGCGTACAAGTTTTACGGTCCGCACGTGGGTGTGATGTATGGCCGGGCAGCAGCCATTTCTGCGCTTGATGTACCCAAGCTGCAGCCGAGTCCTGATGTCGGCTCGGAGCGACTGGAAACCGGTACACAGAATCACGAAGGCATTGTCGGCGCGGCCGCGGCCGTGGAGTTTCTCGCGTCGCTGGCGCCGGAGTCCATCGGGACGCGGCGCGATCGGCTGGCCACCACCTTTGACGCGTTACATCACCGCGGTGAACAGCTGGTAGCGCACCTGTGGGAAGGACTCGGTCGCATGCCGTGGATCACGCCCGTTGGTCCGGCGCCCGGCACCGGTCGTACTTCGACGGTAAGCATGCGGGTGCGCGGTGGCTCGGATGCTGCGGCGCGCGCACTGGCAAAGCGCGGTCTGTACGCGTCCAACGGCGATTTCTACGCTACCACTGTCGCAGAACGGCTGGGTGCCACCGAAGACGGGCTGCTGCGCATTGGCTGCATGGCGTACACAACCGACCGCGAGATCGATCGGTTGCTGGCGGCGCTGCACGATCTTCGCTCGTGACGCCGCCCACCAACCTTCACGCACTGCTGCGGGCAGCGCTTCCGGAAATCCGCCAGCGGGTTGCCGAGGCAACAGTGGTGCGCTGCGAGCTGGCGCTGGTTGAGGGGGAGGTGGCTGTGTCCGCGTCCGACCTGCATTCGGCGGTCATGGCGCTCGTCGCCAACGCGGCCAGCGCGATGCCTGGTGGTGGCACACTTACGCTGCGCACCGAACACGTCGAAGCCGCCGGCGCGGAGCTCGGTCCTGTACCGCCGCTTACGCCGGGGCGCTACATGCGGCTAACCGTGCAGGATACCGGCGAGGGGATGGATGAATCGGCGCGCGTCGAAGCCATTGCCCCTGCCGATGGCGTGTCGCGTGGATTAACCAGTGTGCTGGAGCTGCTGCGCCGGGTGAACGGTGCACTGTGGCTCGACAGCGCGCTCACGCACGGAACGCGCGCCTTTTTGTATCTGCCGGTTGATAGCGAGGCGGCCAGCCGCCGTCGTGAAACCGTGTTGCTGGTGGAAGACGAAACGGCCGTGCGCTCGGTGGTGCGCCGCATGCTGCTGGGGCAGGGTTACGCCGTGCGCGAAGCCCGGGACGGCGAAGCGGCGTTGCGTATGTGGCATGCTGAACGCGCGCACATTCGCGCCGTGATTACTGATGTGGTGATGCCGGTGATGGGCGGGCGCGACCTCGCGCGCGAGCTCAGGCTGCTGGATCGCGATCTGCCCGTCCTGTTCATCTCCGCCTACGCCGGTGATGAACCCGGGTTGCTCGATGGTGTGGACGAGCCACGCCGTTTGCTCACCAAGCCGTTTGCCAACGAAGGGTTGCTACAGGCGCTGCGTGGTTTGCTGGCTGCACCTGAATGATCCCCATGCGCGCCGTTCTGGCATCATGCGCGGTGCTGCTGTCACTCGGCGTTTCCGCATGTGACACAGCCGATGTACCACCGGGTGTTCCGGACAACCTGCCGCCAGTGGCAGAGTTTCTGATCTCCGCTGGTGATTCCACGTATTGGGTGCGCAGTGGCGCCGACGGGTTGCGCGTCCGCAGTGCGCCGCTGCTGCTCACGCGCACTGATGGTGCGTTTCACGAGTTGCGCATTGTCGAACAGACGGTGGACTATCTCGATGCGCAGTTTGTGCGCGAGCAGCTGTACGGATTTCCGCTCGACAGTCGCGACTCCATTCTGCTCTTTGATGACGCCACCGTGTCCACCGCACTTGCGCAATGGCAGACGGAGCATCCCGACGAGCAGCCGGTTGATATTGACGATATCGACGCCCCGGAACCTGCCACATCAGCGACGGACTTTCTCGAAGTCATTGATGTGCACGGTCGTTGGGTGAGCTGGGCGTACGCGCTCGATGTGGATATCGACGGCGCCGTGGGTCACACGCATTTGCGGCGACGCGGCGTGGTGGACATCACGACCGGGGCAGTCGCGACGCTCGATTCGCTCATGTCGTCGTATGAAGCGCGTCGTATTGAGCAACGCGGCCGCGCATCGCTGGATACGATGCTGGAAGTCGTGCGCCAGGCCACCGATGACCGTGCTGCACGTGCGAGGGCAACGCTACACACGTTCAGCTTCGATCCGTCGGCGTTTTCCATCACGAACGGCGTGCGCGATCCGGCCATCACGTTTCACATCGCCGGCACCGGTGTGGATGGTGAGGCGCTTGAACTGCTGCTGCCGCAGATTACCATCGACAGCACACCGGCGTGGTGGGCCGATGTGCAGCCCACACTTCCGGTCTGGAGTGACGACTCCTTGCGTGTGCGATGGTCGCACAATGGCTACATGGTGGTCGGCAACGTGGACAGCGCGCGTACGCAGCTCACGTTGTCATTAATGAGCGATACCCTCAACGCACGCCCGTGGGCGATTGCGGTGGTGCCCATGCCAACGTATCAGTTCGTCGCACTCGACGTTCCGCCCATCACCGAAACGGTGCGCACATCGCTGCGCCGGGCGTTCGATCGTGCGTCTGGAGATATTCCGTACGCGGTGCGCACCTCCGCCTCGCTGCCCCAACGACTTCAATCGCGATTGTTGCTCCGATGAGCTTTCGTCCTCCACGTTCCGTTGCTGACAGTGCCCATGTCTCCAGCGAGCTGATCATGCCGCAGGACGCCAACATCCTTGGCCACGTGTTTGGTGGTGCCATCATGGCGATGGTCGACAAGGCGGCGGCGGTGGCTGCATTCCGGCACGCTCGTGCCAACTGCGTGACAGCGTCCATTGATCGCGTGGATTTCAAGGAACCCATTCACGTTGGTGAGCTGGTGTCATGCCTGGCGTCGGTGAACTACGTAGGCACCACGAGCATGGAGGTTGGTGTGCGCGTGGAATCGGAAGATCTCATTTCCGGTATCCGGCGACATACGAACACCTGCTACCTCACGTTCGTCGCCATCGATCGCAACGGTCGTCCCGTACCGGTGCCGCAGGTCGTGCCCGAAACGGAGGAGGAGAAGCGTCGCTACGCGGCTGCTCAGGCCCGTCGTCGGCGCCGCCTTGAAGAGCGGCAAGCTGAAGCCGGCGCCCCGCGCACATCGGCTGTCCCTGCAGCCGATCCCGCCACGACGGGTTGATCAGGAATCACTGCGGCCGGCTGATCAGGAAACCGCCGCGGCCGGCTCTTCCACCAGCGGCAGGACGATTTCCATGCCATCGCGCGCAATCTGCGTATTGTCAAAAACGGCTCTGGCTTCGGCTTCCAGCAGGTGCGTCTCGCGCGAGTAGCGGGCGGAAATGTGTGTCAGGATGAGGCGCCGCGCGCCCGCCCCTTTGGCTACGGCGGCGGCCTCGGCGGCGGTGGAGTGGCCGGTTTCGATAGCCCGCTCCAGTTCGTCGCTCGCAAAGGTTGCCTCGTGTACGAGCACATCGGCGTCGTAGGCGGCCGCGATGACACTCTCACACGGACGGGTATCGCCGCTGAATACAATTTTGCGACCCCGTCTGGCGTCCCCCACCAGCATCTGCGGCGAGATCTGTCGTCCATCGGGCAGCGTGACCGTTTCCCCTTTGTGCAGACGACCCCACAGCGGTCCTTCAGGCACGCCCATGCTGCGGGCGAGGTCGGGGTTGAAGCGTCCGAGTCGATCATGTTCGGCCACAGCGTACCCCAAGGCTCGCGTAGGGCCGTGGTCGACGGGGAAAGTAAGGATCTGGTAGTCTTTGCGTTGCAGCGCGGAGCCTGCTTCAATTTCGGTCACAGTGACCGGGAAGCTGAGGCGGTCGCCCCCCAGGGTGATGCATTGGCGCAACGTGTTGCCTGAGCCACGGGGTGACCAAAGTCGCAATGCCTCAGTCCGCCCTTGTAACGCCATGGTACGCAGCAGGCCGGTAAGACCAAGAATGTGATCACCGTGCGTGTGCGTAAAAAAGATATCGTCGAGCCCGAACGAAACGCCGTAGCGCATCATCTGACGCTGCGTGCCTTCCCCACAGTCGAAGAGCAGCGTCTCTCCCTCGCGAACGACGGCTAGTGCGGTCACGCCGCGCTCAATTGTGGGGCGCGCGGCGGAGGTTCCGAGAAAGCGTAGAGAAAACGGCATCGCGCAATATACCGCCCGCGGCCCAAGGCTTGCATAGGAATGCCAGTAGTGTGACGGTCGCGTGTTGGCCAAAGCCGGACATGCGGGCTGATCGCAACGTGGCACCAAAGTTGAAGCAGGTTCACCGCATCGCCAAGGAGAATCAGATGACGGGAAAGAGCAAACGCGGTTTCGCCTCAATGGACAAAGAGCGTCAGCGCGAAATCGCCGCCAAGGGTGGCAAGGCAGCACATGCCAAAGGAACAGCACACGTGTGGACGGCTGCCGAAGCCCGCGAAGCGGGACGCAAGGGCGGCGAGGCAGTGAGCCAGGATCGCTCGCACATGTCGGCCATCGGCAAAGAAGGTGGCGAATCGCGCAGCGCAGCACTTCGTGCAGCACGCGCGCGTCGGGCCCAGGAGCAGCAGTTCCAGCGCGTGGCCAGCACGGGCTTCCCCGTGACGGGCGACCGCGAGGTACCGCTTCCCATGAGCGTGGAAGGCCGCGCACGCGCCGAAACCCCGGCGCGCATGGTTGCTGCCAGCGTGCCGCTGGTGGAAGGTCTCGCAGACGTCAAGTCAAACGCCAACGTAGATGACCGTGCTCACGAGCATCCTCCGGAGCACTCATCGGAAATTCCCGCCCGCTCCGGCGCGTCATCACCGTCCGGTAGTGTCCGGCCAGCGTTCGAGCAACGCAGCTCGACGTGATGGATCGATGTTGCGTCCGCTGACAATCGCGACAATCGGGCCCGCGCCCGGCGATTGATTGGCGGATGCAACATCGAGCAGATGTGCAACGGTAACCGCGCCGGCCCCCTCCACGGTAAGCTGTTCGTGGTGGGCGAGCCAGGCGATGGCCTCACCAATGCGGTCTTCGGTGAGCGCGACGATCTGATCAAGGCAATGCTGACCAATGCGCAGCGCATCGTCATCGATCTGACCCGCCAGACCATCGGCGAGCGTGCGCTCCGACTCGATCTCCACAACGTGTCCGGCGGCCAGCGAACGGGACATCGCCGCCGTGCGCTCACTCTGCGCACCAACAATCCGCACCTCGGGCGACGTACGGCGTAGCACCGATCCCACACCCCCCAACAGCCCCCCCCCGCCCACGCATACCAGCACCGTGCGAACTGCCGGCAACTGCGCCAGAATCTCCAGCGCCACCGTGCCCTGCCCGGCCAGCAGATCCTCGCCAAGGCACGGATTGATGAATCGCATCCCCTCGCGTTCCGCGTGCGCTTTGGCCAGCACCATGGCGTGATCGTAATCGTCGGCGCTGTCATTCACCGTCGCACCCAGCGCGGCAATGCCGTCTTTCTTTACCTGCGGCGCGTGCTGCGGTACGTACAGCGTTGCCGGTGCGCCGAAATGATGCGCGGCCCACGCCACTCCCAATCCATGATTGCCGGCGCTTGAGGCCACCACACCGCGTTCCCGTTCCATGGCCGACATGCGCTGCAGCACGGTGTAGGCGCCACGCACCTTGAATGAACCGGTAACCTGCGCCTCTTCGAGTTTGAGGTATACCGGTACGCCAAGGAGAGCCGTCAGCGCCTCGCTGTGCCGAAGCGGCGTCGGTTCGAAGACGTTTCTGAGCGTCTGCGCCGCGAGCTGAACGGATTCAAGCGTGGGCAGGATGCCGCGAAGCAACGGAGATTGAGTCATCTGGTCGGGGGACGTGGGTGATACCGACAGAAGTTAACGCAGCGTCTCTTCTCCCCACGCACGCACGTAGCGCCCGACATCAAACTTTTTGCCTGCGCGCGATGTCAGCATGGGACGCAAACCACCCCAGATGGGTTTGTTGCCCCACGAACGATCCCACAATCCAAGGCACCACATGATGCCGCCCACACTGTTGGGGTCGCGACCGTCGAGCGCGTACTTGTCATTGAGATGAAACATCCACGCGCGTGCATCTTCGTACGTGGGCGCCCAGCGCACGATCTGCTTTCCCCACAGCATACGTGCGTAGTTGTGAATCACACCGCGCTGCACCAGCTGCCGTTGCGACGCATTCCACAGCGCATCACCCGTCTCGGCCGCTTCAAGCTGTTGCAACGTGTACGTCTCCGGCCGCTCGTCGTGCTGGTGCGCCGCCATTGTCCGCTGAATCCAGTCGGGCAGGGCATCGAGCTGATCAAAGCGCGGTGTGAACAGACACCAGTTGTACGACAGCTCGCGCCACGTGGTTACCTGATCCACAAACGCCGTGACATTCTCTTCTCCGGCATCACTGTTTAGTGCAGCCCGCACGACTTCAGCGGCAGAGACATGTCCGTAGTGCAGGTCGGGCGACAGATGACTGGTATAATCATCTGCCGCCTCATTGCGACGTGCGTTGTATTCACCAAGCCGCTCATGCACAAAGGTCTGCAACCGTTGCGCGGCGGCGGGCGCCCCCGGTGTGAACTGCGCCACCGGCGTCACGTCGTGGTCGATCTCGCAGGTGGCAACCGCCTTGGCAATGGCGGCATCGTCGAGATCCAGCAGCGGCAGTGCCTCAACTTCGCGCGCATGATCAATGGTTTGCTGCACATCGCGGCTCAACGCAGTGCGCGCTGTACGCTCTTCAACCGGTTCCAGCGAAACATCGCGCAGCTTGGCCAACTTCGGACGGATGGTGCGCGCCGCCCATTCGGCTTTGGTGAGCAAACCGCTGGGCACCACGCAGCTGCTTTCCACCGCCAGCAGCTGACAGGAGACGCGTTCACCCAGTCGCCAGGTGCGCGCATCCACACCGGCCGTGGGAAAGCGATCGGTCACCACGAGATAGGCGTTGGCAGCCAACCGGTCAACCACGCGCCGGTCATCGTCACGACGCCGACGCAGCACAAACTGGTAGTGCCATCCGTATTCCTGCGCGAGGCGAGCGGTTTCGCGCGCCGCCAGCAAAATGTGCTGCGTATGCCGATCACTCGCGTGCGGGTACGTGGGATCGACGCCCTGATGAATGAGCAGTGGTTTATTAACCTTGTCCGCCGCCCGCACCGCTGCACGCAGCGCCCAGTTTTCATGCAGTCGCTGCGTACTCTGCATCCAGTACAGCACGTAGTTCCCATCAGGCTGCGTGCGTTTGCTGTTGACGGTGGTGGTGCGCGCTACCAGTTGGTCGCGCACGTAGTCCGAGTCGAGTGAATGCACGCTGCTCGTAAACTTGCTGGTCAAGTTGCTGGTGTGGTTGCGGGTGTGATTGCCGGTCGGGTTGCCCGTTATGAGGGGCAAAACGGAGCGCGGGAAGTCGGGGTTCCGCGCAGGCACAACAAGACCGATCGTCAAGACGCAGGAATCACCGTGCACATCGTCATACAACCGGAGCGCAGCGTCATGCTGTGACGTTACGGCATTCCATTCGTCTTTGCCTTGACAGCCGTTCGGCGCACACTAGCTTCAGCAGAATCCGCAGAACTGGTGCCTTGTGCACAAGAACTGCCGGACGGCGTTCCGCGCCGGTCAGCGCCTTTGGCGTTTTACCAAGCGGGGCTGTAGCTCAGCTGGGAGAGCGCTGCATTCGCATTGCAGAGGTCAGGGGTTCGAGCCCCCTCAGCTCCATCAAAGATTCGTTCGCAGTACCAGATAGCAGTGCCGTTGTTGCAGATTTGAGACGTGGAACCCGTGGCCGAAATCCGGGTATCATGTGAGAATAGAAAACGAAGGACAGCCCGCCATCGTCCGGTAGGACGGAGAGTTCCAATGGCGATGCGTGAGGCACCTTCTGCGACTCTTGACGAAGAGATCGCCAGGTGAGATTCGACGGAATCCACCGCGCCCGCCGCAGCCAAATGGTTGCGGCGAAGTCGTATCCGGGAGTGCCGTTTTCACTTGCCGCGATCCGCGCGGCCAGCGCTGTCCCCGCTGTCCCCGCTGGCACCGCTGGCTAGCGGCAGCGCCTGCAGGTCTTGCATGAGCGCCTGCATGGCCTGCGACAGAAAGTCCGCCTCCTCGCGCTCCACCCGCCCCGCAAAATCATCCACGGCCGTGAAGCCGAGATTGCCAATCCATCGCATGATGGCGCTCTCGCTCACTGCCAGTTCGGTACGTCGGTGAATCGCGGACTGACCGCCAGGTAGCCGCTTGACACTCAGCCGCGCTGTTACCCCGTTGCCCGCAAACGGGCGATCAAGTGGACCGCGTACCAGTCGGCCTGCAATCGGCGGAAGATCCCAGTCGGGAGGCGTGGCAAATCGGAAGTCCCACCCCACCTCGTTTGGCGTATCCACAAAAACGAACCGTCCGCGCATGTCACGCACCCCCACCGTGAACAGGCCGAACTTTGCCGACATGCTGACATCAAGTCGCAGGGTATCAGGCCTGTCGCGCGTTGGACCTTCCAGCGGCTGCAGCTCTCCTCCTTTCGAACGGAACCGGAGCATGATCCACTCACGCTGTCCCTCCGCCACAAACCACACATCGTTGGCGTGCACGCCGGTGACCGCACGGTCGCGCAAGGTGAAACGGTACTGGGCGGGGAAGATGTACTTTCGCAGGTAGCGCGCGAAGTCCGGAAACTCAGCCGCCATGCGGTCGCCTTGCAGGCGCAGCCCCAGCGTTACGAGATACGAGCCGTCGGCCAAGGCGGTGGTGCGGATGCTGTCCAGACGGGCCAGCCTGCCAAACGACAGAGCGGCGCGCGGCACGGTGCTTCGATAATCAGCGCGGATAACCGAAGCGGGGCGTTCAGCCGAGCGCAGTAGCGCCGAAAAGACCTCGCCAATGGACTGCGGCGTGACCGGACCGATCGCCTGGTCAACTTGCGTTCGCCATCGGTGGTCTCCGCCGGGCAGCGTATCGAGTGAAATGTAGTGTCGCGAATCGCCCAGGCGGGATGGAAGAGCAACCCCCGGGCGTGAAGTGAGCTGATAGTGTCCGTTAACAATACGACCGGACGCCGAAAGCTCCCGCAGGGAGCCCGTGACGCTGGTCCAAACCGTGTCGTCTTGTACTTTACTGGGCGCCAGCGCATAGCGCGCCAGACGCATGCGTGCATAATCGTACCGTGCATCACGCGCCGGTTCGTCAAAACGCATTTGTACACTGGAAGCCACCTGCGACGCCGCAGTCCGCGCTTCCGCGGGGCTGTTGGCGTACGCCCGCACTACCGAGTCACAACCGAGCAGCAGCGGCAGTAGCAGAGCAGTAGTAGGTCTTGCGACAGTGACGAGCCAGTGCTGGCAGGATGGACGAGGTCGGTTCACAGCTACATTCTACACGCTTGGCTCGTTTCCGATTCGATGCGCTTGCACCTGTTACGCTGCCGTTCGCCGTACTTCTGCCCGCCAATTCCACGCCACCAGCGTCCATGACTTTGTCAGACCTCGCCGAGCTCCGGCTGTTGGAAACCGCCATCGACGTCACGGGCTCTGTCGTGCTCGCGTTGGATATGCATCATCGTGTGGTTTTCTGGAACAGGGCGGCAGAAGAGCTCTACGGTGTATCCGCACAGGATGCGATGGGCGTGGATTATGTCGCGACGTTCATCGTACCGGAACAGCGCGACGCCATTGCAGCCGACATTCAGAAGGTGCTGGGCGGAGAGCCAACCTGGGGCTTTGAAGACGAGTCGCTGACCGTTGACGGAAAGCGTCGCACGTTGGTGTGGAACGTGCACCGCCTTGTGGATACGCACGGCGTGGTGCGGGGAATCATTGCGTCGGGGTACGACGTCACATCGCGCAAGGATGCTGAGCGTGCATTCCGGCTGGTCTGGGATCAGAGCACCGAAGGACTGCTCCTGGGCGGTGGTCCCGGCATTGTGGACTGCAATCCCGCTGCGTTGGCGATGCTGGGACTCACCGATCGCATGCAGCTGATCGGTCGGCACCCATTGGAGTTTTCCCCCGAGTATCAGCCGGACGGAATCCCATCGCGGGACAAGGCGCGTCGGATGGACGAGATCACGCGCGATCGCGGCGAGTACCGGTTTGAGTGGATGCATCAGAAACTTGACGGGACACCGGTACCAACGGCGGTGCACGTCCGTCGCGCAGTGATGGACGGACGGATGCTCACCGTAATTGCCTGGTTGGATTTGACCGAGCAGCACGCGATTGCGCAGCGCGAGGCAGATCTGCAGTCGCGACTGTTGCGTTCCAAGAAGCTCGATGCGCTGGGCCATCTGGCCGGCGGAATCGCCCACGACTTCAACAACTTGTTGTCGGCGATTGGCGGCAGTCTGGATCTGGCGATGCTTGATGTGGACGCGCAGTCGGCGGCGGCCGCAGAGCTCCGCGTGGCGCAGGAAACGACAGTGCGTGCGGCCTCACTGGTGCGGCAGTTGCTCACCTTTGGCCGGCAGAGCGAAACTGCTCATTCGGTATTTGACCTGTGCGCGCACATCACGGCGTCTGAGGCGATGTTGCGTCGATTGCTGCCACCATCGATTACTCTCACGCTCAACGTTTCCTCGACACCGTTGTTTGTGTGGGGAGACGCAAGCCAGCTGGAACAGGTGGTGGTGAACCTGGTGGTCAATGCACGGGATGCGATGCGCGACGGCGGGGCGCTCACAGTGCGCGTGAAGGCGGCGGGCGGTGGTTCAGCCTCGACCGTCCGCCTGGAAGTGAGTGACAACGGCCCGGGTATTGACGCCGATGTGCTGGATCGGGTGTTCGATCCGTTTTTTACAACGAAGCCGGTTGGTGCGGGTACAGGGCTGGGGTTGGCGGTTGTGTATGGTGTGGTGTCGTCGCACGATGGCACGGTGCACATTGACAGTACCGTGGGCGTTGGCACAACGGTGCGGGTTGATTTGCCGCTCATGGAGCCTCCGCGTGGTACGGCTGCGACAACCGTCGCGTCGCTCGCTGATGCAGGCGACGCGGGGCCATTGGCGCCTTCGGCGAGTGGCGTGCTGCTGATCATCGAGGACGAGCCGTCTGTCCGGCGAACGCTGCGTCGCCTTGCGGAGCGTGCGGGCTATGAAGTGCTCGAGGCCACGCAGGGCGCCGAAGCACTCACTGTCTGGCACTCACGGCAGCATGACATCCGGGCGGTGCTCAGTGATGTGCGCATGCCGGTGATGAGCGGACCGGAGTTTGTACGGCAGCTGCGCGCGTTGGGGTCGCGTGTGCCGGTTGTGCTCATGTCAGGATTTGCCGACACCGACCTGACGCGTTCGCTGCCCGCCGGCGTCACGCAAGTGCTGTCCAAGCCCTTTGTGGCCGCCGAGTTGCTCAGCGCGCTGAGCGCGGCTTTGTCAGGGGTTGCCGAGGGTGGCCCGAGCATGGTATGATTCAAAACTGCGCCCTGCGGCTTGCCGTCGGTGCGCGTGATGCCCCTTGGTGTAACTGGCAACACGCCTCACTCTGGATGAGGAGAGTCTAGGTTCGAGCCCTAGAGGGGCAACTGAAAGCGCCGGCTGCGGATTATCGCAGCCGGCGCTTTTTTGTACTCATCGTAACCGCTGATCCTGATCGATGATCGTAATCAGCACCCTGTGATCAGCTCACCGTGATCAGCGCCTGATGATCAACCCTGCGCAATGTGCTCAGGGGACCTTGAGCACTTCGCGTACAGAGTCATCGAGATCGCTGCTGTTGATGTAGCCGATCCCGCCGGGCGATTTGTTCACGAGCTCCTTCACTTCGGCCGCCGAAGCACCCTTCTTGGGGGCAGCGCCCTGTCCTGACAACGCGAGTTTGGTCCACTGCGACCGCACCAGCGCTGTTGGCTTCTTCACCACTTTGGCGAAGAACTTCTGTGTGAGCACGGCGTCGCCATTCTCCACGATCTGCGCCTTGGTTCCGTCGGGCCACGTGGTACTGACACCGGCAAAAATTTCAGCAACTTCACGCTCACTCAGGTTCTTGCTCTGCGATGCAGAAACAATCACGCTGATCTGTGCAGATGCGCTTGAGGCGAAAACGGGCATACTCAGTGCGGCCACTGCGACGAGCGCGGCACGAGTCAGTGCACGGAATGTCATGATGTGCACTCCTGGTCAGAGCCCGAAGGCGTATGAGAGGTCAATGCGAATCTCGGGATAGCGCACCGTGCGTCCGAGGAACTTGTACTGATGGAAGCTTCCGTCAACCTTGAAGGCAACCTGTGGTACCGGGCGATACAACACACCGGCCGTACCCTTGCCGAATGCACCGTCGTCCGCTTCACCGGCTTCGGCATCGCCACCAAAGCGCTTGCTGCTGATCGTTTCCGGATTGCTGTAATAATCCCACTGGATGTACGGTCCGACTTCACCGCGTGCCGTTTCTTTCGAGTAGCCGGCACGCACGTACCACGTGCGGATGGTGTGGTCGCCGTTGAGGTTCACGTTCGATGCGTTCACCGGTCCGTTGGGATTGATGAGAAAACGCGCGCGCTGCGCGGCGTTGATCCCGGCACCGTTTACCACCTGCACAATCGCATCGGCATCTCGCTGTGCTTTGTGATCGGCCTGGGCCCACTCGGCCTGAAACGTGAACGAACCGACGCGTGCTTCGGAGTAGGCGTTGATCACGGTAAATGAGTCGCGCGCCATCCACGGCAGCACACCCGATTTCGGTGAACCGTCGCCCACTTCGCGGTCGGAGTTGGTGGCACCACCTGAGGTGTAGCCGGAGAGGCCCACCGTGTAGCTGCCGCGTCCGAAGTTGTAGTTCACATCGGCACCGATCGGGAAGGTACCGGCGATGTCCCGGCCTTCACCGTTATCGGTTGAGACGCTGTAGCTGAGACGTCCTTCGCCGGCGCGCACCACACCGTACACCATCGCCGTGGTCGTGCGCGAGATCAGCAGATGGTCTGCATCAAATGCTTCGGGCGCTTCAATACCGTAGTACGTGGGCACGGCATCGAGAATCTCGTTGTACAAGCCAAACTTCCGGTAGATCTTGCCAACACGCACGTTGAATGCGTTGGATGGGGTCCATTCGCCCCAGAGATTGCGCACGTCAATGTTTTCCGCGCCCGAGCCGTTGAGATTGATGAAGGCTTTGAAGCGCGGATCGAACTGGTGCTGCATCATCACATTGAAGAACGGCTGCGAAAACTCTTTCGGTGGCGACTCACGATCGATGAGCAAACCATTGGCCACTGGAATCTCGAACACCTTTTCGAGGCGTGTCGAGAAATATCCGTAGACCTGCAGCGCGTCCTGCGCACCGGCGACAGCCGGAACCAATGAGAGCGCCACGACGGCCATCCTGGCACGACGTGCAAGCATAGTGAAACTCCAAGGTGAAGGATTCTGCGTCCCGATCACGTGATCGTGATGGTCACACCCTTGGTATCGGTCGCCGGAGTCGCGACTTGAGCAATCGGCCGGCCGGTCAAGTTTCTGTCGGGCCTTCCGACATTTCTTTGGGTGATAAGTGCGCGACTGGCGCGTACGCTTGTCCTGACTGAATCTCCGGCCTGGTCATCTCGTACATGAAATTTCTTGCGAACTTCCGGACAGCAACGAAGCTGTTCGTCGTGTCGGCTGTTACGACGGCGCTGCTCGTTGCGGTGGGTGTGGTAGGAATCCGCAACAGTACCGAACAGGCGCAGGTGCTGGCGCAGCTGCAACAGCAGGAGCTGCGCGGTATTGCCAGTATCAAGCAGGCCAGCTTGCTGCTGTCGTATATGAATGCCGAAGTCGGTCGCGCGTTACTGGCCACCGACACCGCTGAGGCGTCGTACCACGCGCAGAATGTCTCTGCGTTCGATCCGGAGTTTCAGGCACAGATCGCACGCGCAGATTCCGCGGTGGTGGACTCCGCATCGCGTGTACGCATGGACGAGATTCGCTCGGGGTATCCGGAGTTTCTGCTGTCCACGCATCGGGCTATCCAGCAGCGGCTGGCATCCGATCTTGATGCCGCCCGTGGTTCTGCTATCGAGGCGTCAGCGGTTGGACAGGCGCTGGTTGATATGATGGCGGAAGTTGCGACGACCAAAGAAGTGCTCGGAGAGCAGGCGTTTGCCGCGAGCACTGTGGCCGCAGCCAGCGCACGTCGTTTGCTGGTGACACTGGTTGGCGTGGGCGCTGTGCTCACGCTACTGCTTGGCGTATGGTTGTCACGGTTGATCACCGCGCCGCTCGCGCGCACGATGTCGGTGCTCGAGTCGGTGGCCGCCGGAGATCTGTCGCGTGAAGTGGAAGTGGTTGGTACCGATGAAAACGCGCGCATGGGACGCGCGCTGAACGTCGCCATTGGTGCACAGCGTGAAGCGTTGCGTGTGGCCCAGGCGGCTGGTGAGGAAGCGCAGCGGGTTGCACAACGTGAAGCGGCGCAAGCACAGGAGTTGCGTGCGCGCGTGGATTCAATCCTTGAAGTGGTGGCGGCGGCTGCCAGCGGCGATCTCACGCAATCGGTCCGGGTGTCGGGCGACGATGCGATCGGCCGTATGGGCGTGGCGCTTGATCGCTTTCTGGCCGACCTGCGTGGCAGCATTGCACAGATCGCCGACCATTCCGCCGGGCTCGCCTCGTCGTCGGACTCACTGGCGGCGGTGAGCGAAGAAATGAGCGCCACGGCTGAAGAAACGGCGGCCCAGGCACGGGCTGTGTCGGAGACGTCGGATTCGGTGCTGACGCGTGTGCGCGAGATCGATCATGGTGCGGCCACAGTGGCGGCGCGCGTACGGGACATCGCCAGCAGTGCCGATGAAGCGTCAACGGTGGTTGATCGTGCCGTCGTTGCCGCGTCCGAAGCGTCCAACACCATCGGTCAGCTCAACTCATCGAGTGTGCGCATTGGCAAAGTGATTGATGTGATTCACGCCATCGCGCAGCAAACCAATATGCTGGCGCTCAATGCGGCAATCGAAGCCGCACGTGCCGGTGCGGCCGGAGATGGCTTTGCTGTGGTGGCCAATGAAGTGAAGTCGCTGGCCAGCCGCACGTCGGAAGCGACGCGTGAGGTCGCGGTGGTGATTGGTGATATTCAACGCGACGCCGGCGCCGCGGTATCGGCGATCAGCGAGATCGGCACTGTGGTGGATCGGATTCGCACGCTTCAGCACAACATTGCCGGCGCGGTAGAAGAGCATACCGCCGTTGTCACCGACATGACGGGCAGCATCGGCGGCGCGCGTGAAGCCACCGAGCACATTGTACAGGGCATCGACGGCGTGGCAACGGCCGCGCGTGGTACCAGCGACGGCGCGGAACAGACGCAACAGGCCGCGCAGGATCTGGCAGGCTATGCGTCACAGCTTGGCGAACTCGTTGGACGCTTCCGCTTCCAGAGCGCTGACGCACCTGATGCAGCCGATACGTGTTCGGAGAGCGGCTTGCACCCCGAGCCCGCAGGCGAAGTGGAGCACGTATTCTGATGCATGTGATGTGACTGCGGCGCCGCGAACGTGGCGCCGCGGCACAGCTACTGTGGCGCCGCAGCACGACTCACGTTTCGCCGTGCGCGGAGACAACTCGCGCGTCTAGCTAGCGCGTCTAGCTGCGCGCCGCCGCGACCGCCAGGCACACCCAGCCGGCCAGGAAGCACACACCGCCCAACGGTGTGATCGCACCCAGCGCACGGATGCCGGTAAAGGTCATCGCGTACAGCGATCCGGAGAAGAGCAGGGTGCCGGCCACGAACAACCATCCTGCACTGGTCGTGAGCCCGCCCGGCCACCGGGTGGCCGCGTAGCCCACCAGCAATAGCGCCAGGGCGTGATACATCTGGTAGCGCGCCGCTGTCTCAAATACTTCGAGCATGCGCGGTTCCAGGCGTTCGCGCAGTGCGTGGGCGCCAAACGCTCCGGCGGCCACGCTGATCGCGCCCGAGAGCGCGCCGATAACAAAGAAGATGCGTTCCATGGTCCAAAGTTAAACCGCGCAACAACGAGCGGTACGGCTGCGCTCCCGCCCGTCAGTTGCCTTCTTTGCGGCAGCTCTTGACCATGCGTTCAAAGTCCTTCGGGTTGTCAATCGTTTTCCAGAAGCCCTCAAGGTATTTCACCGCCTGCTCCTGCTTCTTGGGCGTGAGTCCGGGAATCTTTGCCCATACACCATCAATCTCGGCGCGCTTGCTGCGAAAGCGTTCCAGCATGGGTGCCCATTGCTCGGGTGTGTAACACGGGCCCATGTAGTGTCGCTCGGTGACGCGCTTGATGGGCAGAATCTCGTTAGGTACAGCGTAGCGCGCGTTCACCAGCCCCGAAAAGTCCCAGTCGTAGGCCACGGGATAAAACACGCCAAGGGAGTCCTGAAGCAGGAAAATGTTGTGCTGCGCTCCGAGTGACCAATCGTTGCCGCCCACCATGACTTCAAACAGGGCAAGAGACTGGAGCGTCTCCTGATGCACATCGGCAAAGCGTGCGCCAGTCATTTCTTCACGCAGTGTCATCTTCTCTTCATCGGAGACTTCTTTGGATGTCTCCATGAAAAACGCCGGCACGGTGAGTGGCTTGGCGCGGTCGGCCGAGTCAACGTACGTCACCTGCGCCAGTCGCGTGCGCGGTCGGATGTCGTTGAGTACTTCGTACGCACGATAGATGCCGTACTCCAGCAGAATGTACTGCTGGTATTCCTCCGAGCCGGGACGGCACGGCGTGACCAGCTTCAACCGGGGATTGCCCTGAAGCTCGGTACCGGAAAGACGTTCCTTCTCACCACGCACGAACAGCGGTGGAAACTCGCAGTTGCTGCGCTGGCGTCGGAAGTGCCCGCGTGCCCGCAGCTCTACCGGGATGGAAACGGCACTGTCGCCTTCGCTGTATGTGAACGCGGCGCCGAACCATTCAAGTTTGGTGCTGTCGCGCTGCCGCACCAGATCGCGCATGTTGCTGGTAATCGTAACCGGCAACACCTCTTCAGATTTGAACAACGGTTGCGCGTGTACGGTGGCGGCCAACAGGGTGGCCAGCAGCGCACACACAATCGGCGAACGCAGGCGGGCGGCATTTGCACGGCGCCGCAAATGGTAGCGGGTCTGGCTCATTAACGAAGCTCCAGCTTGCGAACGGGTGAATCGGGGAGCGCACGCAAGTCGTCGCTCACCACGCCGATCGTTACGGTGTCGGAAAACGTGACACCATATTCGGCAATGCGCAAATCGCCTTCTTTTACCGTGCCCATGAACTTCCAGCGCTGGAAAAACCCGTTGAACCGGGGCTCACAGGCATAGCGCGCGCGGTCGACGTCTTCGGTATGAATGCGCAAGAGATGCTCAAATGCCGCCGGTGCCTCGCGCTCGCCCGTTTCCGTCTCGTCGCTGGCGTTTCGCTTGCGCCGACGCCAGGCGCGGTCGGCCAGCGCTTCCAGTTGCTCGGGCGAAAGTGACTTGAGCACTTCATCGTCGAGCTTGGCCACGAACATGCCCGTGCGATTGGCTACCGCCAGCGCCCGCTGCATACGCTTTTCAGCCGTCTTGCCTTCCAGCGCCGTGGGACGACCGAAGTCGGTGTACCAGAGGCCCAGCATGAGTGCATTGAAACCGATTGAGATCACCCACGACACGCTGGGCGCCACGGCGGCCGCCATGCCGATACCGGTCACCACAAAGATGCCTGTGGCGTCCTTGCTGTCATCCAGCGTGGTCCGGAAGCGCACCGCTGCTACAATGCCGCCCAACGAGAAGGCCAGCGCGAGCGAGTACTTCACCAGCACCACGATGCCGGCCACCACCACGGGCAGAATGAGGTACGTCTGCACAATGGACTGCTGGAAGCCCTTCTTGCGGCGGGTCAGGGTGTAAATCCAGGCCACGGGAAGCGATGTGGCAAAGGCGGTGACCATGGCAATCACGGTCGCCAGCGGCGTCGGGCTTCCACCGGACGGGCTGGGGAGGGTGCCGCCGCTGGGCAACAGGTCGGAGAAGGTCTCTCCGCCCAGCGTCCCCCATGCCGAAGGCACGTAACGGTACACAACTGCGGCGATCGCGCCGAAGAGAGCGTAGTAGATCACTACCCGGGCGACAGTGTTTCGCCACAGCGAATGTTGTGTAAGCCAGTCCATGGCGGCGAAGATGGCGCTTTGCGCTCTGGATCACAACGGCACGCAGCGGGTTCAACTGATAAGTTCGGTACGTCACCGTTACGGACCTCAACTCCCCTGTCTCGTGATACCATCTCTTGTCATTGCCTGCCTTATCTCGGCAGCTTGCGCGCAGCCCCCGGAGCAGTCCACGCAGCAGGCCCCGCAGCAGGCGCTGGCTGCTTCGGCCGCGGCGTCACCCGTTGACCAGCAGCAACCGGCGCTCGTAGTGCTGGTGAGCGTGGATCAGTTCCTGCCGCGCTTCCTCGAGCGATGGCAGTCGCAGTTCACCGGTGGGCTGGCCGAGCTGATGAACAATGGTGCGGTCTTTCGCCAAGCGTATCACGACCACGCCATCACCGAAACCGCTCCGGGGCACGCGTCGCTGCTGTCCGGTCGCTTTCCGAACAGCACCGGCATCGCCGCCAACTCGGCGGGCGTCAATACCAGTGACGCTCCTCTCATTGGCGCCGCCGACCCGGGGGCCAGTCCATTCCGCTTCAAGGGCACGACGCTGGCAGATTGGATGACCACCGCACAGCCGGACGCCCGGGTACTGTCCGTCTCCCGCAAGGATCGCGGTGCTATCCTGCCCGTGGGACGAGGACAGCACTCGGTCTTCTGGTACGCGATGTCGAATGGCTCCTTCACCACCAGCAGCTACTACGGCACTGCCCTTCCCGAATGGGTGAGTGCCTACAATGCCGAAGGCAATGTGATGAAGCGGTACGCAGGGAAGTTCTGGGAGCTTTCCCGCCACGACTCGCTGTACACGGAGCCCGATTCAGTGGCCGGCGAAAGTTTTGGGCAGGGGTTCCTGTTTCCGCACTTCCTGCCACCCGATGACCTGAGCGCCACCAACATCATTATCGGCTATCCGTTCATGGATGAGTTGACGCTCGATTTTGCATTGCGTGGGGTGAGCGCCATGCAGCTCGGTCAGCGTGGGCAAACCGACCTGCTCTCCGTTTCGCTCTCAACAACAGATGCGGTGGGACATCGCTGGGGGCCGGAGTCGCGCGAGATGCACGACAACGTCCTGCGTATTGACGCAGCACTGGGTGTGTTCCTCGACTCGCTCAGCACGCTGGTTGGGCGTGAGCGACTGGCGGTGGTGTTTACCGCCGATCATGGTGTTGCGCCGAGCCCTGATTTCCGCTCGGCTACCGCCGATAACTCCGGTGCCGCGCGTGTGATGCTCGATGATTTTGATGCGGCGATTCGTTCATCCGCCGTGGCCGCATCACGTCGCAAGATTCCACTCGAGGCGCTCAACTTTGACGGCTTCACCCTCACGGTAGATCGCTCGATTGTTCCCGGGCAGGAGCGTGACCTGCGTGCCATTGCGCAGGCGTTTGCCAAGGACGCTGAGAAAGTGAACGGCGTGTTGCGCGTGGATCTGATGGAAGATCTGGCACGGGCGGACACCGCAAAAGATCACATCGCCCGACGTTGGCTGCACATGTTTGAGCCCGGCGGTGATGTAATTGCTGTGGTGACGCTCACTCCGTACAGCATTTTTGGTACGGGCAATGTCGCAACACACGGTAGTCCGCACGACTACGACGCGCACGTACCGCTGATTTTCTGGGGCTCGGCGTTCAATACACTGCGCAGCGATGCCTTTGTGCGCACAGTGGACATCGGCCCCACACTGGCGGCGCTGTTGTCGGTACCGGTGACTGAGCGAGTTGATGGCAAAGCGCTGGATCAGTCATTTCGCCGAGCGGGCACGCCGTAAACGGCGTCCGCCGAGCGGCCGTGTGTCACGGAATCACGATACCTGCGCCGCCCGGCACACGTACTGTGCGCTGCGCCTCACCGGTCACGAACACTACGTCAACCGTGGTCAGCGTTGGAAACCATCGCGCGAGATCAACCATGATTTCGCGACCGGCGAAGGGGCGGGCGCATCGCAACAGATAGTCGCCGTGTACTTCAACATGACGCCTTCCTGAACTGTCGGCGCCGGCGTGAATGTGACCCACGGATTGCACATCATGCGCGTGACTGTCGTTGCCGGCGTGCACTTCTACAGGTGTGATGGAGCAGCCGAGTTCAGCATCGAAGCGCAGCATTTCGGGAAATGAATCGCGCACAACGCCGATGGTTCGAGCGCGCAGTTCACGCTGTGCCGGTGTGCGCGGTTCGCCCTCAAATCCGTAGATGTTCTCCGCCGGCGCCAGAAAGTCGATGGACGCCGTGCGCTCTTCCAAGGCAATGCGTACTACGGCAAGCCCGTGTGTGTGTGCGAAAGTCTGCGCCCGGCTCGCGCGCGCTGCCAACCCTGTGGCCAGCAGCACGGCGAGTGCGGAGAGTGCACCACGGTTCACTGCAAACGGCGGCAGTGGTCAGTCACCGGCAACTGGCTGCGGCGCACCGCGGCCTATCGGCGTCGGTCCCAACACGAGTGCACGAAGCCGGGATGTAAACGCGTGCAAGAGCACGTACAGACAAGGCACAACAAACAGCGTCAACAACGTGGACAGGCTCAGTCCACCAACAACAGCAATCGCCAGCGGCCGCATCAGCTCGGAGCCGTTACCCAGTCCCAGTGCGAGCGGCGCCGTACCCACGAGTGATGTCACGGTAGTCATCAGAATGGGGCGCATGCGTGCAGCGCCTGCTTCCACCACGGCGTCGGGAATGGACGCACCCGTTTGCTCACGGTATTGGTTCACAAACTCCACCAGCAGAATCGAGTTGTTGACCACGATACCGGCCAGCAGAATGACACCGAGCAGTGCAGGGGCACTGAATGGTGTACCGGTGATTTTGAGAATCGCGACCACGCCAACAAGTGCCAACGGAACTGCGGCCAGAATCACAAACGGGTCGGTGAGGCTTTCGTACTGCACCGACAGCACAACAAACACCAGGAAAATGGCCAATCCTACCACGAGCAACATCTGCGCGTTGCTCTCTTCAATCGCTTCTGCCTCGCCACCAATGATGATGCCGTAACCATCGGGCAAGGCGAGCTCTGAGAGTCGTGTGCGAATGGAGTCAGTCACAGCGCCCACGCTTGCAACGTTCGTGAGCACATCACCGGTGAGTTGAATCTGTCGATTCTGATTGACACGGCGAATGCTGCTGGGACCGAGTGCCGGCCCCACAAACGCGACATCGCGCAACTGCACGGGCGCGCGTCCGGCACCGGCCGGAAAGAGTGGCAGATCAGCCAGATTGTTCACACTCTGAAAGCGGCCGCGCGGAAAAAACACGCGAACATCGTACTCAAAGTTTCCTTCGGCAAAGCGCGTCGCCACCGTACCATCGAGCGCGGTACGGATGGTCTGACCAACGGTTGCGACATCAAGGCCGAGAGTGCGCGCACGCTCGCGATCGAGCTCGATTGAGAGCAGCGGATTCTGATCGTCGGCCTGGAACTCAAAGTTCTGCAAGCCCGGTGTGCCCTGCAGGGTGCGCGCGACATCACGACCGATCTGATCGAGCGCCAGCAGTTCATCACCGACAATGGCAATCGATACCGCCTCGCCGCTGCTGGAGGTGCGCAGACCGCGAATGCGAGGGGGACGCACACCAACACGTGCTCCCGCGAAGCCGCGCGCGTCAATGCGTGATTGCAGCTCCGTGACCCACTGTTCTGCGCTCAACTCACGTTCGTTGGCCGGATCGAGCCTGATGTCCAGGCTGCCGCGACCGGCGTTGGCGCTGCTTGTGCCGCCAAACAGGAATCCACCAGCCGTTGAAAACACGCTCACGACGTTGGGCATTTCCTGCGCCATCGCCTCGAGCTCCTGCGTGAGCCGGTTGGTCTGCTCCGGTGTTGCGCCAGCGGGGAGGCGGATGTACGCGCCAATGCTGCCGTCGTCTACCTGCGGCAAAAACTCATTCGGGATGCCACGGCCAACCAGCACCGCAGCCAACAGCGACGCGGTCGCCGCGCCAACCACCGCCCAACGCCAGCGCACCGCCGCCGCCGCCGCGCCCCGGTAACGCTCTGTCAGTCCCTCGATAAACCGATTGAAGGCGACGAGTGGCGCAAATCGTTCAAGCCCACTTGAGAACCGCACTTTGCCAAGCTGTGCGGCGAGCATCGGGACCAGTGTCAACGCCAGCGGCAGCGACGCCAGAATTGCGAACGAAATCGTCAGAATGAGTTCGCGGAAAATCAATGCCGCGAGACCGGTGATCAGCAGGAATGGCGCTACTGACGCCAGATTGGTGCTGGTGGAAGCAAAGATCGCCTTGCCCACTTCGGCGGCGCCCACATGTGCGCTTTGCTCAGCATCCAATCCGTCCTGTGTGCGACGGCGATAGATGTTCTCCAGCATCACAATCGCATTGTCCAACAGCAACCCGGTGCCAAGTGCCAGACCGCCCAGCGACATGATGTTGAGCGTCAGGTCGGCCACACCCATCATCACGAACGTGGCCAGCACGGCCAGCGGAATGGACACGCCAATGATGAAGGTCTTTCTGAACGACCGCAGGAAAATCAGCACCACCAGCATGGCCAGGCAGGCGCCAACCACAGCCGCACCTTGCACCGATGCCAGTGCGTCACGAATGAAGCCCGACTGGTCGAAGGTGACGTTGTATTTGATGTCACGCGGGATGTACGACGACGCCTGCAGGCTGGCCAGCATCGCTTCCATGCCGTCTACCACTTCAACGGTATTCGCTTCGGGTTGCTTCTGAATGCCGATGCGCACCGCCGGCACACCGTTCAGTCGCGCCCAGAAGCGCTGCTCCTGACTGGTGTCGCGTACCGTGGCCACATCACGCAGCGGGATGCGACTGTCGCCGGTACCGGTAAGCAGCACATTCCGGATGTCGTCAACCGATTCGAACTTGCCCGTGGTGCGGCTCACCAGTTCGAGATCGGGACCAGACACACGTCCGCCGGCAATGTTCTGATTGTCGTTGCGCAGCGCGGTGAGCACGCCGTTTACTGACAAGCCAAAGCCGCGCAAGCGTTCAGGATCAAGTTCCACCTGCACTTCGCGCACCAACCCACCGGAGACGTCAACCGATGCAACGCCGTCTACAGACAGCAGCTGTGGCCGCAGCCGCTGCTCTACCCATTGTCGCAGCGCCACCAGATCGCGTTCATCGGAAGAAAACGCCACCTGATAAATCTGCATCTGCGACGGATCGGATTTGTTGATCACCGGCGGATCGGCTTCCACCGGCAGTCGCGCACGCACTCGTTCCACATTCTTGGCGGCATCCTGCAACGCAAAATCAACGTTGGTGCCGTAGCGGAAATCCAGCGAAATACTGACGCGCCCTTCGGAGATATCCGTCTCCATGCGCTGCAGATTTTCCGTTGTAGCCAGCGATGACTCAAGAACCTTGGCAACGGTCTCTTCGAGCACCACCGGCTCGACACCCGCGTTGGATACCGACACGCGGACCTGCGGGTACACAATGCGCGGCAGCAAATCCACAGGCAGTCGTCCAACGTATACCAGGCCCAGTACCAGCAAGGTGCTGGTGAGCATCACCGTGCCGATAGGGCGAAGGATCGACCAGCTGCTGAGGCCGGAATATTTCGGTTGTTCGTCTTTCATTGTCGGTCTCGTCTGATCATGTGGCGGTATGTGATTCACACCACTCACTGCGTTACACGGGCAAGCCGCGCACTGTCGGCGCTCGGCGCCCTGATGGCAGCCTCGGTATCAGGCACAGCGGTCGCGTCAGCGGCGCGGGACGGCGCATCGGGGGCCAGCGGGTCAACGATGCGTACCTGTCCACCTTCTCTCACAAGCGAGTTGCCGGCCACAATCACGGTGTCTCCGCTATTCAATCCGGCAAACACCTCGAGCCGTCCATCAACATCCGCACCGACACGTACCGCACGTCGCTCGGCCAGCCCGTCGCGGATCACAAACACGCTCCGGGCGCCGCTCGCGCCGAGCACAGCGCGCGTCGGCACCACCAGCGCGTCATTCTTGGTGTCGAGGCTCAGTGTGGCGCGTACCGTGTAGCCGGGGCGAAGCACCGATGTGGAGTTGCCCGTGATGGCCACTTCAACGGGAACCAGTCGCGTCAGCGAATCGGCGGTGGGGAAGATGCGGCGAATGCGGCCCGGAAACTTTGCGCCGGCCAGTGCATCGACGCTCAGATCAACGGTTGCCCCCGTGCGCAGCTGAGACACCTCCAACTCTGAAACCGGCAACCGCACCACCAGCGTGGACAGATCGGAGACCGTGAAAAGCCGTGTATTGGCCGACACGATATCACCGCTCTGCACAAAGCGTGCAGTGACCACGCCGTCTATCGGCGATTCGATGCGCGCAAACTCCAGGCGAGTGCGAAGCTGCGACACGGTGGCTCTGGCAGACGCCAGTGCGCTCTGATCGCGCTCGTTTTCGGCCGCGGTCACGATCTGTTTTTCAAAGAGTTCAGCCGAGCGCTTGGCCGTGGCGTCGGCGAAGGTGAGGGCAGCTTCAGCGGCCCGTACCTGTGCTTCAAGTTCCCGCGCGTCTACCTGCGCCAGCAACTGGCCGGCACGCACTCGGGTGCCTTCTTCAGCGCGGACTTCGAGCAGCGCGCCTCCGAGCTGCGCGTTCACGCTCACGGTGCGGATCGGTTCGAGCAGGCCGGTCACGAGGCTGGTATTGGCCATCGTCACTCGCTCAACCACCGCGATCTCAACCGGCGTGATCTCGGGGCCACCGCGGCCACGGCCGCCTCCGGGACCGCCGCGACCGCCAGCCGCAGCGTCAGGTGAATCGCTGCCACAGGCGGCGAGGCTCGCTGTAGCGAGCAGAAGCACGGAATATTTGAGAAACAGCGTTGGGCGCATAATCACGATATTGAGCGTCAAAAAAACGGGCACAGCCTGAGTCTCGGCAGCGTGCCCGCGACACCCTGTATACGCTTGAGTCGTCCGGGTCGTTCACTCGGCGCTGAGAGACATTGGCTGGCAAACTGTCGATTTCGGCGGCCGGGCCCATCTCTCACCGCTTTTTTCACCGGTGCGACAGTGTCTCAGCTTTGCGGCCTGGGCAGGGATGGTGGCTAGCTTCCATTCATGCTCACACTGCCCGACCAGAGCCTCGGCGCCCCTGCGCCTGTCCGCCCGCGGCGCGTATCCACAACGCAGCTGCTTGTGCGGGGCTTGACGCTCAGGTGTCCGCACTGCGGAGGCCGAGGCCTCTTTGCCACCTTCTTTACGCTGAAGCCGCAGTGCCCTACATGCGGTCTGCGCATCGAGCGCGGCGAAAGCGACTACTTTGTGGGCGCGTACCTGTTTAACCTGATCGCCGTTGAGCTGATTCTGTTTTTCTGTGTGTGCGGCTTTGTGATTTTCACGTGGCCCGATGTACCGTGGAATCTGCTGACGGTGGTAACCGCAGTGCTCATGCTGTCGGGCTGTTTTCTCTGTTATCCCTTCGCGAAAACGACATGGCTGGCCGTTGATCTGGCCATACGTCCGCTGTCCGATGAAGAAATGAGCTGGCATCACGACAACGGCGAGATTGGTGACCGTGAGCTGCCGCACGTCTGACCTGTTTTCAGACGGGGTGAGGTTTTGCGCGTGATCTGGTGGCAGAGCGCCGCTGCGGTTTGTCGTTTTGAGTTAAGCGTACAGCGACGCGAACCGGCGACTGTCTTATACGGTCTTGTGTTTCTGTTACTCACGTTTGCCTTCGTGAGCAGCGGTACTGTGGAACTGGTCGCAGACCGGGGGGCACTGCCCAAGCTTTCACCGCTGGCGATTGCACTGGCGTTGGGTGGCCTCACTGCGTTCGGTCAGGTGATCACGACCATGATCACTGCCAGTGCCCTGTTGCGGGACCGCGCGTGGCGCACCGATCAACTGCTCTTCACCACCCCGCTGTCGCACAGTGCATGGGTAGTAGGTCGATGGCTGGCGGCGTTGCTCACCATGGGCGCCGTGTACAGCACGCTCATGGTGGGTGTGCTCGCAGGAGCGGCGGCGCTCTACTTCACACAGGGCTCACTAAGCGGTGACCAGCTTGCAACCAACGGCTCTGCACTGTCCGCACTTGATGTGATACGCCGGACTGTGTGGGCGTGGACCACGATTACGGTGCCCACCACGATCGCGGCAGCCACAATACTGGTGACGGTGGCCGTGCGTACACGGCACTTGCTCGGCGTATTGTCGGCGGCGCTGGTGCTGCTGTTTTTGTGGCAGGGGTGCGAGGCGATTGTGCGCAACACCACCGACAGCGCCAGCGTGTGGCCTGTGCTGGCGTCGCTCGCGGATCCGTTCGGCACCAGTGCGCTGCAAGTTGTGACGTCGTCGTGGAGTGATGCTGAACGCGCTGCACGACTGGTGCCGTTTGTTGGTCTGGTGGGCGCGAGTCGGCTCACGTGGCTCGTGCTGGCGTTGGGTATCGGCGCGATGGCGCTCCGTCCTATGCCCTACGTTGTCGGGCGCAACGAATCGCCCGCGGTTGGCCGTGTGCGCGGCGGTGGTGTACGTTGGTTTGCCGCACAGCCCTTTTTCGCATTAACGCACTTCACGCTTCGCTGGACCTGGCGAGAGCGTGGGTGGCTGATCATCGCGACGCTCGGCGTGCTGAACGTGGCGTCGCACGCGTTCACTGCCGCACCGAACATTGTGGCCGACGCGGCCGGTGTGGTGGCACTGGTTCGCGAACACGCCAGACTGTTCCTGATACTGCTGGCCACGATTTATGCGGGCGAGATTCTCTGGCGTGATGTCGATGAACGGGTGGTGGAACTCATCAACTCCACACCCATACGCTCGGCGCAACTGGTGCTCAGCCGCTTGCTTGGTGTGATGACCGCGCAGCTCACATTGGTGATGGCGCTGGCCGGCGTCGCGTGGGCTGCGCGCCTGCTCGTGGGCGGTGCCCCGTCAGCGCCACAGGTTCTTGCCTACGGCGTGCTGTGGCTGTTCGTACCCTTTGCACTCTGGCTCATGATGTCGCTCACTGTGCACGTGCTGGTGGGCAACAAAATCATCGGGCATCTGTTGCTGATTGCGGGCTGGGTACTGGCCGTCGCCATCGATGCCAACGGTTGGGCGCAATCGCCGTGGATTCGTTTTGCTGATCTTGCACCGCTGGGCGCAGGGCAAGCCGCGCCGGTGGTGCTGGCGCTGCAGCAGGCCGCGTGGTGGTGCACCGTGAGCGCGTTGCTGCTCGCGTTCACGGTACACCGGTGGCGCCGCGTTACTTCTCCACGATGATCAGAAAGGGAGACGCAGCCCAGAATGCCGAGGGATCGGTAATGCGCACACTCGGACCGCGGAACGATCCGTCGTCATCTTTGCGCTCCGCCTCGATCAGGCTCGCGTCGTGACGTGAGACAATGCGATAGCTCTTGTCCTGACGTGGCAGCGGGATCGTGAGTGTCTCGCGCTTGTCGGCCAGCGTAAACGCTGACTCGTCGAGTGTACGTGCAGGAACGAGTGTTTCGCCCAGTCGCACTACCAACAGCGCACGTGATCCGCCTTCTTCGGTGACAATGCCGCGGTCGAGCAGCTGGCGCTTGTTGCCCACCACGAAGAACACGCGATTCGCCTTGGACTCAACCTGACGCACCGTGTCGGTGAGCGCAGACTTTTCGTACACCAGCTGCACATTGGCTTCGCGCAACGTGCGGACTTCAGTCTCGAATGCCACAATCTCCTTGTCGCGCTCCGCCAATCGCGCCTGCACATCCTGCAGCAGCTGCGAGGCAGCCGACGATTCACCACGAAGTGCTACAACGGAATCACGCGCGCGCTGCAACTCCGATTGGCGCGCACTCAACCGCTGACGCAGCTGCTTGAGCCTGTCGAGAATGTCCTGACGCGCTGCCGACGCCGACGCGCGGCCACTCTCGTCTCCGGCCTGCGGCTGCACACGCGACGAAAGACCGCGCACCTGCCGCAACTCGGCATCGATCTCCTCGGCGAAGCGGCTGGCTGCGGCCAGCTCGCTCACCGCCCGACTCTCTTCGGCATCGGCGCTACCGACGATCAACGCCAGTGAGTCGCGTTCGGCTGTGGCTGCGGCCAGCTCGGTGGCCAGGCGTTCCGCCTCTGCAACGGCGTTAGAGTCACTGCAAGCGCCTGCGAACAGCAGCGCTGACAGTGCGAGTGCGCCCTGCAGGCGGGCACGCCGAACCGAATGGCGCCAAGCGCCGGAAGCGCCGGTGCGCCGTTGGCACGGGCGTTGATTGAATGTCGAGGGAGCCATGGGGAACTGGGGTCTGAAGAGCCTGGTCACGGTGCCACTCATCTCCGCTGGAGACGACGTCCGTCGGGAAGTGACCCCGCGAACGTATCTCACATGTAAGGTGGAAGGAAGTGTTGCCGGTCACGCACGGAGCGCGATCAACAGTTTCCGCGCTTATGGTCGGCGGGGGGGCAGCGGTATTTCCCGTCTGCCCAGAGCCCGCGGCGTTCTTGCCGTGCCGTGGCGACAGCCCGTCGAATCGCCTCGATGTAGCGCACGTTTGGCTGAAAGACCACGGCCACCGCCCAGCCACCGGCCGCCTGCGCCAGATTCACGTGTGTACCGCCGTCGGGAGACGTCCATACGTGCGCGAGCGTCCTGCCGTATTGGTCCTCCCGCTGGAGGTCATACTCCAACCACACCGTGTCGCCACGATTGATCAGGCGGCGCAGGGCGTCGCGCGATTGTGCGCCAAAGGGTGGTTGCGACATCTCCGGCGCGTCGAGCAGAAGCAACCGCACACGACCTTGTGCTACGCAGCGCATGGAATCGCCGTCGGTTACGCTGGCTACGACGCAGAGGTCGCGGGCGTTGTTGCTCGTGCTGCGTTCGGATCTGTTCGTCGCTGTGTTTGAGGTGCTGCCCGTCGTGTTGCTCGTCGTGTTGTTCGTGGTACTGTTTGCGGTTGTGCCGGCGGCACTGTTCGCCAGTTGGTCTTGTGCCGGCTCGGCACAACCACTCAGCAGCAATAACGCCGCCGCAACGCACGCGGTCGCGGCACGCATGAACGGCCTGTGCGGCCGCGCGCACCACGCAGCTACTCTGCCTGTCATAACCATCCTCGCCACCGGTACACCCGGTACCCAACCCACTCGTGCAATGCCGCGCGAAGCAAAGCCAGACGCGCGCCGGGCGTATTCACGCGGGCAAACGAGAGATCACGCGAAGTGGCCGGCACACAGGTGACACGCAATCCGGTTGCCTCGAGCGTCGCGCAGGCACGCCGCGCGTGAAGCGGAGACGTGACCGCGTGTACGTGCGACCACCCGCGCGTGCGGGCGTACGCGGCAAAGGCCAGACTCTCGTTGTACGTGTTGGTGACGCCGGAAACGAGATGCGGTTCAACACCGGAACCGAGCAGTGCGACAATACCGCGCTGGTCGGCACCGGTGGTAACCTCGCGCCCATTCACGACGCGACGCTGCTCCGACAGCAGTACGTGCGGTATGCCAAGCTGCTGCGCGTCGTCGAGGCCACTCACCAAGCGCGTAAGGGCGATATCACCAATGCGTCCGTCGTCAGTTACCGCCCCGGAAAACACCACGATCACCTGCGCGTCACGCGATGGCGCATCGGCGCGCAGCAGCGAGAGGGCGGGTTGCTCCACCAGCGGCGTGAACATGACCAGCAGCATCAGCGCGGCGAGCGCTGCCGCCGCCAGCCAGAGTAAACGAGCGGCGCGGGTGGGGGCGAGCAGGGCGCCCAATGCGATTGCCAGCAACCGCCATGTGGTGGCGCCAACCGATGTGGCATCACGCAAGCCGAGTGTGAGCGCGATTTCGACGGCGCCGAGAGCGAGTGTCGCTCCGCCGGCGGCCGTGATCCACACCGCGCTGCGCACTGCTGCATCACGCGGTGTCACTCGCCGTCACTCGCCGCGATAGACCACGCGAAAGCCACCTGTTTCCGACACTTCAACCGCACTGAGCTGAGGCAGCGAATCGCGCAGCGCGCGCCAGATCCAGAGCGCCACATGCTCGCTGGTGGGATTGTCGAGACCGGGAATCTCATTGAGCACGCGATGATCCAGCGCGTCATGCACCGGAGCCCACGCCGCCTGTACATCGGCAAAGTCCATCACCCATCCGGCCACCGGGTGCACCGGACCGTGTAACACGAGGCGCACTCCAAAGGTGTGGCCATGCATGCGGCCACATGGGTGACCCTCAGAAACGTGCGGCAACCAACGAGCGCTGGCCAGCGAGAACTCTGCCGAGAGTTCCGCCTCGGGAGACGGGATGTGGGTCAGCGGCCCGAGTCTGGCAGCGTGTCGCGAAGCGAGTCGCGCACGGCGTCGAGAATTGCTGCTACACCGCCGTAGCGCGAGGCGACCAGGTCACTGTCAATCACGCGCCGCACGTCCTTCCACTGCTTCACCAGCGAAGACGCTGTCTGGTCGAGCGTGCTTTCAATCACACGCTTTTTCGATGTGCTGGCGTGGATGAAGCGCCCTTCGCCAACGTACATGCCGATATGCGTGACGCGCTTGCCGGTGCCGAACGTGAGCAGATCGCCCGGCTTCATCTGCTCGCGATCTTTCGGAATCGAACGCCCCATTCGCGCCTGTTCCTGCGCGGTTCGCGGAAGCGAAATGTCAAACGCCGACAGCACGTGTTTGATCAGTGCGCTGCAGTCGAGACCGCGCAACGGGTCGGTGCCACCAAAAACGTATTTGATCCCGATGCTCTCACGAGCGCGTGATACTAGCGAGTCACGGAGTGCACCAACAGACGCCGCCAGTCCCGAAAACGCGCGCGGCCTCGCAGCATCAACCGCCAGTCGCGGCATGGCAGACGTGTTGGTTTCGGCGGCGTTGGGGCGCGACTCGCCCGCTGACGAAGCACCAACCTGCGCAAAGGCGGACGCCGGCGCCACGAGGGCAGCCAGCGCAAACGCGGTCGCGGCAAAGGTGGTACGCTGTCGTGCAGAGACTAAAGGCACGTCGGGCGGGTAGAATGTGAAAGCCACGGGGCCACATACCATAAGCGTGACCCATATTTCGGCGAAGCACAAAACCTACTCCGGCCGAGCTTGCAGCAGAACCCCTCAGTTTGAGGAATCTGTGTGCAACCTGCTTCGGGCGGTGTTGAACGCCCACTTACTCCCAGTGCCCGGGAAACCGCTCATGACCCGTTTGTTACGTCGCGCTTCATGGCACGTGGCTGTCTGCCTCACCGTGGGGCTGGCGACGGCGCGCGCCCTCCCTGCGCAGGATCTCTCAGCGTTCGGACACGTGTTCGGCTCCTCTTCGGCAAAACTCGAGGTGGTGGAGTTTCTGGATTTTGGATGCATCCAGTGCGAACGCTTCAACGAGCTCGCCTTCGGCAATCTCTACAACGAGTTTGTGCTCACCGGCCAGGTACGGTGGCGCGTGATCCCCTTCGTGCTCGGCGCGTTTCGGCACTCCGCGTTTGCCGCTGAAGCCGCCGAGTGTGCCGCCGAGCAGGACCTGTTTCTCGTAATGCATGATTCGCTCATGGCCCGACGCAGCGACTGGAGTACGCTCGGGTCACCGACACAGGCCCTGGCCGAGATTGCGCGCGACGCCGGCCTGAACGGTGCTGCGTTTGACGAGTGTGTGAAAAGCCAGCGCATGCGGCCGCGGGTGCGGGCGCACAAGACGGTGGCGCTTTCGAAAAAGGTGTACGGCACGCCAACGTTCATTTTCCCCGGTGACCGCCGGGTACTCGGAGCCGTACCGCTCGCACAGTTCCGCGCACTGCTGCGTGCTGAACTCGATTCGAACAGCGTGCAGGCGGCGCCATCCCCCAAGCCACAGCGCTAACATTATGAACGAACGCTCCGCGCAGTCTCTGGTTACCATTGCGGCACTGGCCGCGCTGGCCGATGGCGCAACCGACGCCGCAGAGCAGGAACAGATTGTCCAGGTTGCCACGCGGCTCGGCGTCAACATGGAAGACATCACCTTGCCCGAGCATGTCAGTCCGGCGATGGCGGCTGCGCAGGCATCGCGACTGCTCATGACCTCCGAATCGCGCGAGGCGGCATATCAGGTAGCGTTGGCCGTTTGCAACGCCGATGGATATGCCAACACCAAGGAATCCATGTTTCTGCGCAGTCTGGCCCAGTCGCTGGATCTCGATCCGTCGCGATTTGACGCCCAGTCGGCGTCTGTCATGGAAGCGGTAGCCAGCGTCGGTGTCGCGGGCACGCCGTCAGCCACGGCCACTTCGCCGGAGCGCAGCGAGCAATCCATCGACGAGTTCATCCTTGATCAGGCCATGCTCACAGCGGCCCTTGAGCTGCTCCCCGATCGGCTGGCCAATCTCGGTATTCTTCCGTTGCAACTGCGCCTTGTTCACACGATTGGTACGCGCAGCGGTCAGGCCGGCAGCGGTCCGCAGGTCAAGGAGTTGATGGCAACACTGGGTATCGGTGTGGTTGCACAGGTCATGGAATCGGTGGTGCGCAAAACGCTTGGCGGGCTGGCGGGCGGTCTGCTGGGCGGCATGCTCGGTGGCGCTACCGGTTTGGCGGCGGGTGGCGCCGTCACGTTCGCCACCACGTACGCGCTTGGCCACGCCGCGCAACAGTACTATGCGCAGGGACGCACGATGTCCAACAGTGACCTCAAGGCGCTCTTCACAAGGCTCAAGTCCGACGGCACGGCGATGTATCCACGTGTGCAAGCGCGCATCGGCCAGTTGGCGCAAGGCAATACACTACAGTCTGTGATGCAATCAGTGCGGGGGGTGTAGCGTCGCGCGACGGGACGAGCAACTCGCCCACGCACGCGGCGCTCTCTACCGCACCCCGATGTCTTTGTGCGTCTGCACCGACAGTCGCCATTGCGGATGCTCAAGGCAATACGCGATGGCGCGTGCCGTGTTGGCGGCACGATGCGGCCCGTCCATAGGCTGCAGCAGAAAGTGGTCAAAGGCCATGGACTCGTAATGTGCCGGGTCGCCCGCGGTGCCCACCTGCGGGAACACCAGCTTGAGTTCGCTGCCGCCGTGCTGCACCAATGTGGCGTTTGCCTTGGGACTGATGCACAGCCAGTCGATGCCATCGGGGGCCGCGATTGTACCGTTGCTTTCAACCGCGATTTCAAACCCTGCATCGTGCAGCGCATCGATGGCCGGCCGATCCAGCTGCAGCAGCGGTTCTCCCCCGGTGCACACAACAAACGGTTTGACATGCGACGGTGCGTCGGCTGGCCACCGCGCTTTCACGGCCGCAGCCAGCTGTTCAGCTGATGCGAACTTTCCACCGTCCGGGCCGACTCCTACAAAATCGGTGTCGCAGAACTGACAGACAGCGTGAGCCCGATCTGCTTCGCGACCCGTCCACAGGTTGCAACCGGAAAACCGAAGGAAGACGGCTGGTCGTCCGGCGTTCACGCCTTCGCCCTGCAGCGTGTAGAAAATTTCCTTTACGGTGTACGTCACGAGCGTTCCACGTACGCAATCGGGTCACGTAGTCCGGCTTCGTGAAATCCCTTCAGGCGCAGCAAGCAGGCGTCGCAGCGGCCGCAGGCGCTGCCGTTTGCCGACGGATCGTAGCAGCTGGTCGTCATGGAATAATCCACGCCCAACGATTGGCCAAGCTGCACAATGCCCGACTTGGTCAAGTGCAGCAGCGGTGCATGAATGGTGAGACGCGCCGTACCCTCCACTCCTGCGCGTGTAGCCAGATTCGCCATCTGCTCGAAGGCGCGTAAATACTCCGGCCGGCAGTCGGGGTAGCCGGAGTAATCGAGCGCATTGACACCAACAAAGATGTCGGTGGCGCCAAGCGTTTCGGCCCACGCAAGGGCAAACGAAAGAAAAATCGTATTGCGTGCCGGCACGTACGTGACAGGAATATCGTGTGCGGCACTCACGTCACGATCCTTGGGTACGGCCACATCACTGGTGAGCGCTGAACCGCCCCACTGGCGCAAATCGATGTCCACGATGACATGTTGCGTCACGTCATGCGCGGCAGCAATCCGCTGCGCTGCTTCAATCTCGTGCAGATGCCGCTGCCCGTACCGAAACGTCATGGCGTGCGGTTGGTAGCCATCGCGTCTGGCGACCGCGAGCACGGTCGATGAATCAAGCCCGCCGCTCAGGAGTACGACTGCAGGACGCAGTGCATCGGTTGAGTGTGCAGGTACGGTTTCTGAAGCAGGAATTGAAGCCATGCCTCAAAACTACCTTGGCACCGCCTTCGCGTGGTATCGTTCAGCCCGCATTGATCACCTCCAAACCTCGATATCGTGACGCTACATCAAACCCTGCCGCGGGTGTCCCGAATAACCGCGACTGCCTTGTTCGCCGCTGCCTTCACCGCGCTGACCGCGTGTGCGCAGTCCCCCAATACGTCGGCGGCGCAACCAGAGCGTGGCGGCTATTCGCCTTCCATCACCGAGGCGGATTTGCGTAAACGCCTCTTCATCTTTGCCGACGACTCCATGCAGGGGCGCAGCGCCGGCAGTGCAGGGCATGACAAGGCCCTGGCCTACATTGTCGGCGAGCTGACGCGACTGGGTATCACGCCCAGGGGCGAGGATGGTTACTTCCAGCGCGTGCCGATTGTGCGCGGCAACTCGGGAGATACGCTCTGGTCGCGCAATGTGATTGCGGTGATTCAAGGCAGTGACCCCATGTTGCGCGCCGAGTACGTCGCCATTGGCGCGCACAGCGATCATGTCGGCTTTGCACGACGGGCCGTAGATCACGATTCCCTGCGGGCGTTCAATCAGGCCGCGTGGGCGGCTTCAGGGCGCGATGCCAACGCGCGCATCACGCCGGCCATGCGTGCCGCGGTGGTGGTAAACGTGGACTCGCTGCGCGCGCTGCGTCCCGCTCGTCTCGACTCGATTAACAACGGAGCCGATGATGACGGGTCGGGTTCCATGGCGTTGCTGGAGATCGCCGAACGATTTGCCACCGCGGCTGTCAAACCACGCCGCAGCATTCTGTTGGTGTGGCACACCGCCGAAGAGCTGGGGCTCAATGGGTCCGAATGGTTTAACGATCATCCCACCGTGAATCGCGATCAGATCGTGGCCCAGATCAATATTGATATGATCGGACGCGGTACCGCCGCCGACGTGAAGGAAGGCGGTGAAGACTACCTCACCGTGCTTGGTCCCAAGCGCCTGTCGTCGCAGTACGACCAGTGGGTGCGTGATGTCAACGCCCGACAGTCGCGACCGTTCGCCCTGGATTATCAGTTTGATGCCGACGGACATCCGCAGCAGTTCTATTGCCGGAGCGATCACTATCACTACGCGCGCTACGGTATTCCGATCGCGTTTTTCTTTACCAGCATTCACGAAGACTACCACCAGATCACCGACGAGCCGCAGTACATCGCGTATCCCAAGTACACGCGCATCACGCAGTACCTGTTTGATCTGGCCAGCTTCGTTGCACAGCAACCGGAGCGGCCGGTTGTCGATCAACCAAAGCCCGATCCCAACGGCCGCTGCAGGCAATAACGCCTGCAGCGTCGTGCCCGGTCGTGATGGCGGTCCGTGGCAACTCACCTGTAAATACTCTGGAGCTGTTGCGTGGAATGGCTGAGCGACCCGAACGTCTGGATTGGATTGCTGACGTTGACGTTGCTGGAGATTGTGCTGGGCATCGACAACATCATCTTCATCTCGATTCTTGCCTCGCGCGTCAAACCCTCTGAGCAGGCCAAAGCGCGCAGACTTGGTTTGATGGGTGCGTTCGTGTCACGTCTTGGCCTGTTGTTTTCCATTGCGTGGATTGCCCGGCTCACCACACCGATGTTTGAACTGCTGGGGCGTGGCTGGTCAGGTCGCGACCTCATTCTGGTGATCGGTGGCCTCTTTCTGATTGGCAAAGCGGTGCTGGAGATTCACCACAAGCTGGAGCCCGAGATTGCCACGGCCGATGAGGTGAGGCAGGTGGCCAAAGCGCTCGGGCCGATCGTGGTGCAGATCATGCTCATTGACCTCGTGTTCTCACTGGACTCGGTGATCACCGCGGTGGGAATGGTTGACCAGATTGAAATCATGGTGGCGGCCAACGTGATTGCGCTGGCGGTAATGCTGGCAGCGGTCACGCCGGTGAGTGATTTCGTGGAAAAGCATCCCACCGTGAAAGTGCTGGCGCTGGCATTTCTTGTGCTCATCGGGACAAACCTCGTGGCCGAAGGATTTGGTCAGCACATTCCCAAGGGCTACACCTATGCGGCCATGGCTTTCTCCATGTTGGTGGAGATGCTCAACCTGCGTGTCCGCAAAACGATCGTGCCGGTGGAGCTTCGGGTGAGCGATGCGGAGCAACCGCCGGTGTAACGGCATGCTCCGTTGCAGGCCGGGCGTTGGTGCCGCGGTTTCGCGGCCTGATCCCGTCGCCGAAAATCATGCTGCGCTGTCCCCTTCAGCGGACAGTTACGCCCGCATACCCCGGTCGTGGCAAGCGCGTAAACGGATGGTGTGAAAGCAGTTACCCGGCTGGTTTGAAAGTTGGCCAAACGTGGCGCGAAGTGTGCGCCCTGTGAAGCCAACTTCGACGCCGGGAGGGCGACATGATCCGTAGTTCGTCTGTTGTTCGCATCACATCCGCAGCCGCGCTGAGCGCACTTGTCACTTCATTTTCGTTCACGCCCTCCGGACAGGCCCAGAGCACGTTGGGCCAGGGCGCGTCGATTACGCCGTACGCCGGTTACCTCGTGACCGGCGATTGGTACGACGGACCGATTGGCACCACGTTGTCGACCGCCAATGCGCCAATGATCGGTGCACAGTTATCGATGCCGATCGTGAGCGGACTCTCGCTCACAGGCAATGTGGGCTTCGCCTCATCGGATGTGCGTGTGG